>JASFUL010000367.1:0-6073 GCA_050050315.1 Gemmatimonadota bacterium | reverse complement strand
GGGCCCGGCGTCGGCCGCTCCTGGGCCCCGACCGGGCGGGGCGCGGCCGCCGCGAGGCCGAGGAGGGCGACCGCGACCAGGCGCGCGGGACCCCCGGCCGCCGGCGGGGCGGTGCGACCGTGGGGGAGGGGAGAAGGGCGGGGCGAGGGCATGCCGGCGTATACGCGGATCGCAGGACGGAGTGCCGTACCCGAGGAGACCGCACACGGCCGCCGCGATCGAGGACGCCACGCCCCCTCCCGGACCCCGGCGCCGACTTCGTCGCCCCACCCGGTGGACCGACCGCGCCGGGAGCGGTATGGTCCGGGCGCACCCCGCTCCGTCCCGGAACGACACCGGAGGCCCCCGTGCGCACCGTGCTCCGAAGAGCTCCGATCCATGCGGTCCGACACCCCCGTCTCCTCGCCCTCGCGGTGCTGGCGTTGCTCCTCCCCGCCGGCGCCCAGGGCCAGGAAAAGCGGCGTCTCGAGTTCACCGACCTCATGCAGCTCCGGCAGATCGAGGACCTCACCACCACGCCCGACGGGCGCTGGCTGGCGTTCACGGCCCGGCCCGACCGGGGTGACCCCGAGGCGGTCTTCCGCGCCACGGCCGGAGACGGGCGCTGGGCGGTGGAGCTCGGCGCGGCCCCGGCCCTCGCCGACGACGGCCGGTGGGCCGCGGCCCGGCTGGAGCCGTCCCTGGAGGCGCGGGAGACGTCGGACGACGAGGCTCCCGAGCCCGGGATGGCCCTCGTCTCGCTGGTCGACGGCACCACCGAGACCGTCCAGGGCGTCCGGACCTTCGCGTTCGCCCCGGGCGGGCGCTGGCTCGCCGTGCACCACGCCGCCCCGGAGGAGCCGGAGGACGCGGCGGCCGTAGAGGAGCCGGAGGGCGGCCAGGCGGCCGACACCGCCGAGGCCACCGAGCGGGGCCCCGAGCCCGGGACGATCCTCGTGCTCCGGGACCTCGAGGAAGACACCCGGGTCGTGGTCGAGCACGTCACCCGCCTGGCCTTCGACCCCGACGGCGCCACCCTGGCCTACGTCGTGAGCGATCCGGACGGCGACGACGGGCTGTTCGTGCGCACGCCCGGGGCGGGAGACGCCACGCCCGTCCGGGTGGGGCCCGACCTGGCCATCCCGGCCATGGCGTGGGCCGACGAGGGTGGGCGACTGGTCTTCACCGCGGCCGTGGAGGAGGAGCGCGGCGAGCCGGGCGAGGCGACGCTGTGGACGTGGGACGGCGGCGAGGCCCGGGAGGCGGCGACGGCGGGCGACCTGCCGGAGGGGTGGACGGTCAAGCCCGACGCGACGCTCCGCGTGAGCGACGACGGCGAGAGGGTGTTCTTCGGCGCGCGGCCCGCGGCGGAGGGGGCCGAAGAGGGCGAGGCCCCGGCCGGAGGGGAGCCGGAGGGCGAGGCGGAGGACGAGCCCGCCTTCGAGCCCTACGACGTGGACGCGATCCTGAGCGAGCGCGAGGTGGCGGTCTGGAACTGGCAGGACGAGCGGATCCAGCCCCAGCAGGAGGTCGAATGGTCGCGCCGACAGGACCGCGCCTTCACCGCCGTCCACCACCTCTCCGACGGGGCCACCGTCCTCCTCGAGGACGAGGCGTTCGAGCTGGACGGGCGCCCGGACAACCCGCTCCGCGCCGTGGCCCGGGTGACGCGGCCTTACCGCCGCTCCTACACGTGGGACACATGGCGCTACGACGCGTGGCTCGTGGACCTGGCGACGGGGGAGCGGACGCCGGTGACGGAGGGTCTGGCCGGCGACGTGGAGCTCTCGCCAGACGGCCGCTTCGTGGCCTGGTACGACGGGGGCGAGTGGTTCCTGCACGACGCCCGCTCGGGCGCGACCCGCAACGTCACGGAAGCTCTCGGCGTGCCGTTCGCCCAGGAGGACTGGGACTACCCGGGTCCCGCGGAGAGCTACGGCGTCGCCGGCTGGACCGAGGACGACGAAGCGCTCCTCCTGTACGACCGATACGACGTGTGGCGCGTGCCGACGGCGGGAGGCGACGCGGTGAACCTGACGGAGGGCACCGGGCGGGAGGAGCACCGCGTCTACCGCGTGGTGGACACCGACCCCGACACCGAGGCGCTCCCGGACGCCGGCCCGCTCCTGCTCCGCGGCTTCGACGACGACACCAAGGCCAGCGGCTTCTGGCGCGCGCGGACCGACCGCCCCGGCGTCGAGCGGCTGGTCGAGGACGACAAGATCTTCACGTTCCGGGTGAAGCCCGAAGACGCCGACCTGGTCGTCTTCACGCGCGAGGACTTCGACGAGTTTCCGGACCTCTGGGTCGCATCCCCCGACCTCTCGGACCCGCGCCGCGTCACCGACGTGAACCCCGGGATCGCCGACTTCCTGTGGGGCTCCGAGGAGCTGATCGAGTACACCTCGGCCGACGGACTGCCGCTCCAGGGGGCGCTCTTCAAGCCCGAGGGCTTCGACCCGTCCCGGCGCTACCCCGTGCTGATCTACTACTACCGCTACATGAGCCAGCGGCTGCACGAGTTCAACGAGCCCGTGGTGAACCACCGCCCGTCCTTCCCGATGTACACGAGCAACGGGTACCTGGTCTTCCTGCCCGACGTGCGCTTCGAGGTGGGGCGGCCGGGGCTGTCGGCGGTGAAGTCGGTGGTGCCCGCCGCCCAGAAGCTGGTGGACCTCGGGTACGCCGATCCGGACGGCCTCGGCCTCCACGGCCACTCCTGGAGCGGCTACCAGACCGCCTTCGTCATCACCCAGACCGACGTGTTCGACGCCGCCGTGGCGGGAGCCCCGGTGGGCAACATGACGAGCGCCTACGCGGGCATCCGGTGGGGCTCGGGACTGGCCCGCATGTTCCAGTACGAGAAGGGACAGAGCCGGCTGAGCGGGTCGCTGTGGGAGGCCAGGGACGAGTACATCGACAACTCGCCCGTCTTCTTCGCCGACCGCGTGCGGACGCCCGTCCTGATCATGCACGGCGACGAGGACGACGCGGTGCCGTGGTACCAGTCCATCGAGTACTACCTGGCGCTCCGCCGGCTCGACAAGCCGGCCGTCTTCCTCCAGTACCGGGGCGAGCCGCACCACCCGCGAAAGTACGCCAACAAGCTCGACTACTCGATCAAGATGATGGAATTCTTCGACCACTTCCTGAAGGGCGAGCCGGCGCCGGAATGGTGGGCCGAGGGGGTGGAGTACGAAGGCGGCGGGGGCGGCTGACGGGGGACGCGATCGACCCCCGGAACGCCGCGCTTCGACCGCCGCGAATTCGACGTCGATTCTCCGGTAGTCCCGCTCCCGGCGCACCGCGACATTGACGCCATGGATACCCAGCGCAGGACCTCGACCCCGACGCTCCGTCGCAACGACCGGGCGGCGCCGGCGCCTTCGGCTCCGCCCCGGCGCGTCGAACCGCCCTCGGCCGCGACGGCCACGAACGGCCACGCACGCGATCTCCCGTCCCGCGGAGAGATGCTCGACGCGTTCCTGGAGCGCGACGCCTCGTACGACGGTGTCTTCGTGACGGGCGTCACCACCACCGGCATCTTCTGCCGGCCCACGTGCCCGGCGCGCAAGCCGAAGCCCGACAACGTGGAGTTCTTCCCCGCCCCGCGGGACGCCCTCCTGGCCGGCTACCGTCCCTGCCTCCGCTGCCGTCCCATGCGCGACGCGGGCGAGCCGCCGCCCTGGCTGGACGGGCTCCTCGAGCGCGTGGAAGCGGACCCGTCCCGCCGCTGGACCGACGACGACCTCCGGTCCCTGGACCTGAGCCCGTCCCGGGTGCGCCGCTGGTTCAAGCGGCACCACGGCATGACGTTCCACGCCTACAGCCGGGCGCGTCGCCTCGGCTCGGCGCTGGGGATGCTGCAGGACGGCGAGCCGGTGACCCGCACCGCCTTCGACAGCGGCTTCGACTCGCTGAGCGCCTTCAACGACGCGTTCCGACGTGTGCTGGGCGAGACCCCCACCGACGCGCGCCGCCGGACGGTGGTCCGCCTGGCCCGCTTCGCCACGCCCCTCGGGCCCATGCTCGCGGGCGGCACCGACGACGCGCTGGTCCTGCTCGAGTTCGTCGATCGGCGCATGCTCGAGACCCAGCTCGTGCGGCTCCGGGACCGCCTCGACTGCCTGTTCGTCCCGGGCGGGGGCGACGTCCTGGCCGCGGCCGAGGGGGAGATGGAGGCGTACTTCCGGGGCGAGCTGACGGACTTCACCGTGCCTCTCCGCACACCCGGGACCGACTTCCAGCGCGAGGTGTGGGACGCGCTTCGGGAGGTCCCGTACGGGACGACCGTCTCGTACGGTGAGCTCGCCCGGCGACTCGGCCGGCCGGGCGCGGCCCGGGCCGTGGCCCGCGCCAACGGCGACAACCGGCTGGCGGTGATGATCCCGTGCCACCGGGTGGTCGGCTCCGACGGCTCGCTCACCGGGTACGGGGGCGGGCTGTGGCGGAAACGGAGGCTGCTGGAGCTGGAGGGGCGGACGGCCGGGACCGGCTGAGGCCGCCCCGGCGGCACCGCCGTCGCGCGGCCTCGGGGATGATCGCCCCACGCGTCCGATCGAGCCATCCCGCCGCCCGGTGCGCCGCCCCTCCTTCCGGGCGTGGCCCCATCCGAGACACCCCGCCCGAGCGGGGAGGAGCGCACCCCCTCCCAGCGGCCCTGCACCGTCACTGTGACCGTCTGGACGGACCGGCTCGAGCTTCGACTGGGCCCGGGCTTCTCGGGCGCCGACCTCGACCTCGTGCGGGCCCTGCCCGGCCGACGGTGGGACCGAGAACACCGCCTCTGGATCGTGCCCGACCCCGGGACGAGCCTGGAGCGTGTCGAAGCCGCGTTCCCCCCGGGGCGGCTCGAGGTGGTGCGGAAGACCGGCCGCCCCGAGGCCCTGGACGATCCGCTCGAGCCCGTGCGCAGGGGTCTGCTCCTGCGCGGCTACAGCCCGCGAACCCGGAAGCTCTACCTGGGCCACGTGCGGCGTTTCCTGAAATGGGCGGGGACGGGGGTGAACTCGCTCCCGGAGGACCCGTCCGACCTCGCCCAGCGGTACATCGTCCACCTGGTGGAGGCGCGCGGCGTCTCCCGGAGCTTCCACAACCAGGTCGTCAGCGCGCTGCGCTTCCTCTTCGAGACGGTGCTCGAGAAGCCCCGCCTCGCGCTCGCCATCCCGAGGCCGCGGAAGGAGTCACGGCTCCCGACCGTGCTCAGCCAGGAGGAGGTGGCACGGATCCTCGGGAAGACGAGGAACCTGAAGCACCGCGCGCTCCTGATGCTGCTCTACTCCTCGGGCCTCCGGGTGGGCGAGCTCGTACGCCTCCGTCCGGAGGACGTGGACCCGGACCGCGGACTGCTCCGGGTACGCGCCGGCAAGGGCGCGAAGGACCGATACACGCTCCTCGCCCGTCGGGCCGTCGAGGCCCTGGCCCTCTACCGTGAGGCCTACCCCGTCGGACGCTGGCTCTTCCCGGGCGGCCGCCGGGATCGTCACCTCACGACGCGCTCCGTCCAGCGCATCGTCGAGCGATCGGCCCGCGCGGCCGGAATCCGGAAGCACGTCACCCCCCACACCCTCCGGCACAGCTTCGCCACCCACCTGCTGGAGGGCGGCACGAACCTCCGCATCATCCAGGAGCTGCTCGGCCACCAGAGCACCCGGACCACGCAGGTCTACACCCACGTGGCCCGCTCCACCTTCGAGACGATCCGGAGTCCGCTGGACAACCTCGAGTAGGAGCGACCCCGTAGGCCCGAGAGACGACGGGCAGGGTCCTTGCCTCGTCGCGCCCAGCGGGGAATGATGAGGTGGGAGTCGTCGAGGAGAGCACGCCTCGGCGGGTGTACGATCGGTAGCCGACGGACACGGCGCCCGCCACGACGGTTCCGTCCGGGGGGACGACGCCATGGAGTACGACGAGGATCGTGTGGACGATGCGGTTCTTGCCCTGATGTACCTGGGACTCCACGGGACGAAGCAGGCCACGCGCACGTGGAAGGGCTTCGACTGGAACGCCCTCGATCGACTCTACGACAAGGGCCACATCACCGACCCCAAGTCCAAGGCGAAGTCGGTGATCATGACGGAGGAGGGGCTGGCCC
>JASFUL010000366.1:0-6080 GCA_050050315.1 Gemmatimonadota bacterium | reverse complement strand
ACGAGCACGTCGGCCTTCTGCTTCCAGGGGGAGTCGACGTAGCCGGGACTCTCGAAGACCCGCTCGCCCACCCTCACCTGCGCACAGGCCGCCTCGGGGTATTGCCACGAAGGTGGCAGCAGCTCCGCCGTCTCACGGAGGACCCGGTCCAGCGAGCCCCCGGATCGCTCCACGATGTCGGAGAGGCCGAAGAGGCATTTCAGCTCGCGGACCCTGACCGCCAGGTCCCGGGCGAGGGTCTCGGCGTCGATCCGCGGTTCGCCGGTGCCACCGCGCACGTCCTTCGTGGGAGACGCCATCAGGCGGTCGGTGCGGCGGACGCCGGATCTCGACGGCGCGGACGGACGCCGCCGGAGGCCTCCAGGCGCGCGGCGATCCTCGCGCCCGCGTCCTCCAGGCGCGGGGAGTGGAGCGGCACCCCGAGCAGCCACTGCTCGGCGACGTCCGGGTCGTCCCCCAGGACGCCGAGCACGGGGATCCCCATCCCCGACAGGACCTCGCGCAGGCGCGCCTCCACCTGTGGCGTCGGCACACGGTTCAGCACGCACTGGACGTCGCGCACCCGGGTGTCCCGGAACAGCCGTCGCTGGGTCTCGACCAGGTCGGGCCGCTCGAGGTGCTCCGTCGCTGGGGGAGTCCCACCCCGGATCGCCCGCACCATCCCGAGCATGTGCCCGGCGATGGCCACGGCCGCCGTGGTCGGGTCGACCACGGCGACCAACCGGTCCACCGAGGTGATGACCCCGCGGGCCGCGTCCTCGAATCCGGCCTTGAAGTCCACGAGGGTCAGGGGCCGCGATCCCTGGACCCGGAGACGGAGGTCCCGGGCAATCTTGGCGACCGGTCCGTCGCATCCAGCTCCCGGGCCCAGCTCCCCGAGCTTGCCGGCCGTCAGCAGATGGATGTTCCGTCCGCAATGCCCCACGAAGCGGGACGGCAGCGCCTCGACGCTCAGGTCCGCGGCCGTCAGCGGAGTCGGGTCGTCGACGGGACAGGTCACGCTGCCGCCGCTGAATACCATACCGCCGAAGTGCTCCAGCAGGGGATCCGGCTCCCGGTCGGCGCCGAGGGCCGCGGCGAGCCCCACGTTCGTGGAGTCGGCGTCGAGCACGACGACGGGATAACCCTGGTCCCTGAGTGCCCGGGCGAGCATGACCGTCACGGTGCTCTTTCCCGAGCCGCCCTTGCCGAAGAGGCCGATACGCTGCCCGGACAACGGGCGTTCTCCGCGTGTTGTGTTCATCGTAGACGACTCTCCTGCTACTCCTGGCTGTCCAGGCCGTAGCTCTTGATCTTCCGCCAGAGCGTGCTCCGGTGGATCCCCAGCTCCTCGGCCGCGGCGGTCCGGTTCCCGCCGTGCCGCCGGAGCGCGTCCAGGATCACCTCACGCTCGCTGCTCTTCTCCCGCGTCACTCCGGTGACGGCGAGGGTCTCGCGCGTCACCGACGAAGGAAGGTCCTGTAGCTGGATCTCCTCGCCGTGGCACATGACGAACGCGTGCTCGACGGCGTTCTCCAGCTCCCGCACGTTGCCCGGGAAGGGATACCTGCGGAGGGCCGCGATGGCGTCCGGCGCGATCCGCCGGATCGGCTTCCGCGTCTTCTTCCTGAACTTCCGCAGGAAGTGGTCGGCGAGGACGGGGATGTCGGCGGGCCGGTCCCGGAGCGGCGGGATCTGCAGGGTCACGACGTTGATGCGGAAGTAGAGATCGTCCCGGAAGGTCCCTTCGGCGATGCGCTCCTCGAGGTCCGCGTTCGTCGCCGCCAGGATCCTCGCATCGGTGTGGAAGGTCTTGGTGGATCCCAGGGGTTGGTACTCACCGTCGTTGAGGACCCGCAGCAGCTTCACCTGCAGCGAGGGCTCCATCTCGCTGATCTCGTCGAGCAGGAGCGTCCCGCCGTTGGCCAGACAGAACTGCCCCGGCTTGTCGCGCTTGGCGTCCGTGAAGGCGCCCTTCACGTACCCGAACAGCTCGGACTCCAGCAGCGTGGCGGGCAGGGCGCCGCAGTTGATCCGGATGTAGGGCCCGTACTTGCGGGGGCTCAGGTTGTGGACGACCCGGGCGATGAGCTCCTTCCCGGACCCGCTGGGCCCCTGGATCAGGACGTTGCACTCGGACTTCGCGACGTCGGGGAGCAGCTCGATCAGCTCGTGCATCTCCCGATTGACGCTGACGATATCCTCGAGGGCCTTCCGCTCGTCGAGCCGCCGGTGGAGGTCCTCGAGGTCCGACAGGTCCCGGAAGAACTCCACCGCGCCCACCACCTTCCCCTCCTGGTCCCGGAGGACCGTGGTGCTGACGCCGATGGGCAGCTCGCACCCTTCCTTCGTGAGGATCGAGACGCGGGCGTCCTCGACGGGTTCCAGGTCCCTGAGGGTGTCCTTCATGGGACAGCGCGTGTGGCAGAACTCCGTCCGGAACACCTCGAAGCAGTGGCGACCGACCGCCTCGTCGGCGCTGAACCACGTGATGTCCTCGGCGGCCCGGTTGAACGAGGTGATGATCCGGTCCTGGTCGACCGTGAACACCCCGTCGCTGATGCTCTGGAAGATCAGCTCGCTCAGGTCGTGCATGCCGTCCGATCGCCTCCCGTCGCGTCGGGGGCGGCCGACACCCTTCGTCACCGAGCCGCCAGCCCGAGTGCCTCACGGCCATCCGCGGGCACCCCGAGCTTCTCGGCTACGAGTGCCGCGGAGCTGTTGAGTTGAAACTGACGGGGGTTGTCGGGCCCCACAAGAACGACCGGACAGACGAAGCGCTCCGCGAACTCCTCGATCGGCCGCCGCCCGAAGGTCGCTCCGCGCGTCGGGACCCCCAGGACCAGTACCTGGAACTCCCGGTCGACGAGGCAGCGATGGAGCTCCACCCACTCGTTGTCCTCACAGAGCCGGAAGCCCACCTCGAGGTAGTCCCCCGCCCGCTCGTCGTAGTACATCCTGAGCTCCCGCTCCCTCTCGACGGTGAGCGCGTGCAGCTCCTCGCGGGAGAGACCGCGAGGTGGCTCGGCCCGGGGATCGTAGGGATCGGCCAGGAAGTGGAAGACGTTCAGCTGGATCCCGTGTCGCCGCGACAGATCGAGGGCGTAGTCGAAGGCCCAGTCCCCCTGCCGGGAGTAGTGCGCACAGAATCCGACGGCGTTCAGCGTGGGAATGGCCATGATCCGGCTCCCCGGAGTCGTCGGTGAGGCTGGCTCACGTCAGATCTCCTCCAGGTGGTAGGCGGAATAGACGGCTCCGACGGGGTTGTTCGCCAGGGACTTGTCCTTGACGAACACCGTCGTCACCGGAGCGCGGCTCTCGCGTCCGAAGATGGTGTCTGCGCCGACGCAGAGCCCCACCAGCACGTTCAGCTCCGTCTCCCTCCCGTTCAGGTACGCTGCGAGGAGAGAGGGCCGACACAAGCCGGCGGGGGGCCCGCCTCCGAGACGGCATCCCGCCGGTACGACCTCGAAGAAGCGACGCAGCACCCGGGTGAGGATCCCGGCGGGTTCCCGCAGGTCCTCGCAGAACGCCACGCCGAGCCGGTGACAGCCGAGCTCGAGCCCGAAATACACCAGCTCGGCCAGCCGGCAGAGCACCCGCTCCTCCTCCTGGGCCACGTCCCACGCCGCCTCCAGGATCGCCCGGGTCGTGTCGGACGGCTCCGGAACCTCCGGCAGCTCCAGGTAGGGACACGGCCGGGAGAGCAGACAGGGACGGTCCCGACAGTCCAGACAGTCGACGGGCACCCGCGCGGTCAAGTCGCGCGATACGGCGGACGACGGCGAAGGCGCCGTCTCCTCCGTGGCCCCGGAGTCTCGTCGGGGCGCCCCGCCGGACGTGATCGCGCCGGTCCGGACCGCCGCCAGCACTTCCTCCGAGGTACCCGCGACGTTGTCGATCACGTGCACGTCCAGACCCGCGATCGACTCCCGCGTGGACGGGCTGATCCCGCCGCAGACCAGCGTCTGAACCTCGTGCTCCACGAGCACGGCGCCGAGGTCGGCCCAGGTGGTTCCCGGCAGGGCTACGGTCCTCTGCTTCTGGATCCTGCGGCCCTTCGTCGTCACCAGGAGAAGGGAGTCGGCGAAGGTGCATCGGGGGGCTACCCGGTCGGCCAGGAGAGGGATTCCGAAGCGCATGGCGTCATCACCATCGGTCGAGGTCGCTGCGACGAAGGTGCAACGGTCGTGCCCGGTGTGCCGGGATTCGTCCTCAGGACGATTCCGTCGCCGCACGGAGCCCGGCAGGTCGCCGGAGAGCGGGCCCCCCCCGCGGTCGCCCGCATGCCTGAAGCTACTGTAGCACGGGCGCTTACACCGATGAGGCCAGGGAGGGCGGCGAGGCTCCCGGGGACACCTCGACAACCCCGCTACCGCCACGGCGCCGAACGCCCTCCGCGTGGCCGCCCTGTCTGCAACGTTGCAGATGTTGTTGCAGCGGGGTCGTTGGTTGCAACATCTGCGACACTTGCGTCGTCGGGGCGCACCCCTGCGCCACGCCTCCTCGGGGAGGATCGACCGGACGAATCTCCAGGGGTGTCGGGGTCTGTCGCCCATCGCCTCCTCAACCCGGACGACGCCCGGGTGGCCGGAGTCCGGGGTTGGTATGTCCCTTGCCCTCTTCGACGGCGCAACCCGAGCGAAGGGGTCCGGATATGGAGACCGCAACCGTGCCGGTGAAGCGCCGAAGGGCCCTTCCGTACCACGTGCTGGAGAGCCCGGCCGACGACCTCGTCGACCGTTTTCTCGAGGCCTTCGCGTGGGTGCTGGAATACACCGACTACCGGCCTCTCCTGGACAGCTACGCCCGCTCGACCGCCAAGTGCAACCGGTGCGCGACGGCGTGTCCCGTCCTGGTCGCGTCGGGCGACCCTCGCGACATCCCCTGCTACCGTACCACCCTGCTGCTCGACATCTACCGGCGGTACTTCACGCTCTCGGGGTGGGCGAAATCGAGGGTCTCCACGCCCTTCGAGCTGACCGAGGAGCTCATCGACGAGATGGGGGAGGTCTTCTACCGCTGCACCATCTGTCGGCGCTGCACGCGCTCCTGCCCCCTGGGGTTCGACCACGGACTCATGACCCGCCTCGGGCGGTACCTCCTCAGCCTGGTCGGGATCGCGCCGAAGGCGCTGCAGGTCAGCGTGGACGAGCAGCTCCACGGCGAGACCCACAACACGTCGAAGGTGCCCCGCAAGGGCCTCCTGGACGTGCTCTCGTTCCTGGCCGAGGAGATGCGGGACGGCCTCGGCGTGGAGCTGGAGTTCCCCACCGACCGGATCGGCCGCGACTACGTCTTCTTCTGCGCGGTCAGCGACTACCTCATGGAGCCGGACACGCTCATGGGGAACGCGGCGGTGCTCTACGCCTCGGGCGACTGGGACCGCTGGACCATCGGGCTGTGCAACTACGACGGCATCAACTACGGCCTGTTCTACAGCGACTGGCACCTGGAGAACATCATCAAGCAGCTCGTCGCCGAGGTCGAGAGGCTGCAGGGCCGCAACATCCTGATCGGCGAGTGCGGGCACGCCTCCCGGGCCGCCCACGACTTCATCCCCACGTTCATGGGCAAGGGGGCGCCGCCCGTCTTCAACTTCATGGAGTACACCCTCGAGTGCCTCGAGCGGGGGAGGATCTCCCTGGACCCGAGCGTCGTGACCGAGCGGGTCACGTACCACGACCCCTGCAACATCGCCCGGTCGGGCTGGATCGTGGATCAGCCGAGGAAGATCCTGCGCAGCTTCGTTCCGGACTTCGTGGACATGGCTCCGCGGGGCGCGGACAACTTCTGCTGCGGCGGCGGGGGAGGCCTCGTCTCGATCGACGAGATGCACGACTTCCGCATGGAGATCGCCGGAAAGCTGAAGGCCGAGCAGATCGCCGAAACCGGAGCCGAGATCGTTGTGGCCCCCTGCGCCAACTGCAAGAAGCAGCTCAAGGAGCTGGTGGAGCACTACGAGCTGCCCTGCGAGGTGACCGGGCTGCACGACCTCGTCCTGCGGGCCATCGAGATCCCGGGCGGGAAGACGCCGTCGGAGCGGAAGGAGGAGGCGGCGCTGCTGGCGATGTGAGGACCCCACCGGGCCAGGAGGTTTC
>JASFUL010000365.1:0-6080 GCA_050050315.1 Gemmatimonadota bacterium | reverse complement strand
CTTCCGGGCCTCCCGGGCCTTCTTCTGCTGCTCGTACCGGTACTTTCCCCAGTCCATGATCTTCACCACCGGGGGACGAGCCCGCTCGGCTACCTCCACCAGGTCCAACTGGGCTTCCGCGGCCTTCTCCTTCGCCGTGTCCAGCGAGACGACTCCGATCTGCTCGCCGTCGGAGTCGATCAGCCGGACCGGGCTGATGCGGATCTGGTCGTTGACGCGTGGATTGTCGATCTCGATATCCTCCTTTCGCTTGGTCTGGCGGTCCGGCGCGTCCGGACCCCTTCGGGGACTCCCGTAAGAAGCCCCTGGAATCCAATCTACTCCGTAGTCGGCCGTATGTCCCGGGGATCGACGGACCGACCGTCACGGCACGGCGCCGAGCGGGTTCCGATCCGGCGACAGGACCCGGGGGGCTCAGAAGATCGGCCCGCCCCCGGTCTCCAGGTAGTCGGCGAAGAAGTCTGGGAGATCGCTTTCGCGCACGGCCCGCGCGACCCGCTGGACGTCGTAGGGCACCCGCACGTGCTCGACCTCGGCCGTCGCTCCCTCCATCCGGAGCCGTACCCAGCACGCGCGCGGGTCACCGTCCCGCGGCCGGCCCACCGACCCGGTGTTCACCAGGCGCACGCCCTGCGACTCGCCGGTCCACGGCACGTGGGTGTGACCGAAGGCCAGGACGTCGCCCGCCCGCGCTCCCGCCGCGTCGACCATCTTCCGGCGGAAGGCGTCGTTCCGATCCTCGGTCCAGTAGACGGTGTTCAGCGCGGGGACGCCGTGCACGAGGACGAGGCGCGGGCCGGGGCCGTGACCGCCGGAGGGTCGCACGTCGATGCGGAAGGGCAGGCCGAGGAGGACCCGACGCGTCGCCTCGCTCACCTCGCGGACCGTCCAGGCGAAGCTCTCGTGAGCCAGCGCCGCCTGCCGGGGATCCTCGTAGCGGCAACCGCAGTGTTCGTGGTGGGTTGCCACCGTCGAATCGTAGTTGCCCGCCACCCCCGCGATCCGTCGCTCCTGGAGGAGCTCCACGGTCTCGTCGGGCCAGGGCGCATACCCGACCAGATCGCCCAGGTGGTAGATCGCGTCGGGCTCCCAGCGGTCCACGTCCTCCAGGACCGCTTGCAGAGCGGGGAGGTTCGCGTGAACGTCGGAGAGGAGCGCGATTCGCATCCCGGGCAAGCTACGGCGACGAATGTCGATCAAACATGGCACGTCCGTAACGATCCCGTGACCGGGTCGTCGCTTCCGCGGCCCCAGCTTCCGCTCGCCTCGCGCAGCGTACGTCCGCCACCCCATCGGACCTGTCGAGCATGGCCATACGCGTCTTCGTCACGGGCGGCACCTTCGACAAGGAGTACGACGAGATCCGGGGCACCCTCGACTTCGGGGACACCCACCTCGCGGAGATGCTCCGGAGGGGGAGGTGCGCCCTCGACGTGGAGATCAGGACATTGATGATGGTGGACAGCCTCGAGATGACGGGGAGCGACCGGGAGCTGATCGTCCGGAGCTGCGAGCGGGTGGACGAGGAGCGGATCGTCATCACCCACGGGACCGACACGATGGTCGAGACGGCGCGGGTCCTGGCCGCGTCGGTCCGGGGCAAGACCATCGTTCTGACGGGTGCCATGATCCCGTACGCCTTCGGTTCCTCCGACGGGCTCTTCAACCTCGGGAGCGCCCTCTCCTTCGTCCAGACGCTCCCGCCCGGGGTCTACGTCGCCATGAACGGCCGCTACTTCTCCTGGGACGACGTGAGGAAGAACCGCAAGACGGGGATGTTCGAGTCCGGAAGCGAGGGCTGACGCCGTCCCACCTCACTCCCGGTCCGGGGCGAGCAGCCCCTCGATCCGGACCAGGCTGTCCCGGATGTCGGCCAGGAGCGCGGTGGCGTCCGCGGAAGACCCCGGCTCAAGGCGACCCGTTGCGTCGCCGGGTCCACCCCTGGCGGGCGGTCCGGGCTCGACCTCGACCTCCTCGTCGTCGCGGTAGCCCGCGGAGCGGTCCCTGGCTTCCAACACCCGGTCGCGGAAGCTCACGGTGTCCACGACGCCGGTGAGGTTGATCGACCCCTGGCCGGCCGCCCCGGCTCCGGCGGTGTCGACACGCATGGTGGCGAGGCCGAGCCAGTCGAGGAACGGCCCGTGCCGGATCGACACGTCCTGGATGCGGTCCAGGGGCACGGTGTTCTCGGACCGGAACCAGATGCCCTTCTTCACGACCAGCGCCCGGTCGGTGAGGGTGCAGGCGAGGTGCTCCCAGTACCGTCGAGCCCACCGCCCCCCGAGCAACAGCCAGAAGGGTAGGGCCAGGATGCCCACGATCGTGCCGACGCAGAGCGCCACGCCCTGCAGGAAGAGGTACGTCCGGAGCTTGTCGTCGAAGCGGGCCTCGGCGAGGGTGCGTCCGCGGGGGGGCATCGATGGCCTCCGAGTCGAAGGGGGAGGTTCCGCCGGGGACCCCGCCGCCGGGCGGGCCGTCCCGGGTCACATCCTTCGGTACGACCGCGGGCCGGCCCGTCTTCTACGGGACGGCTCAGCCCGACCCGCGCCGGAAGTGGTCGAGCACGTTCTCCCAGCCGGGGACGTATTGGTCGCGCATGTCCGTGGCTCCCTCGCCCAGCGCCTCCCAACCGGAGTGGACGAGGACCACGCGGGTGCCGCCCTCCTCCGGCTCGAAGGAGACGTCGACCCGCTGGGCGGTCGTCGGCGATCGCCCGGGATGCCAGGTGAAGGCCACGCGGGACGGGGGCTCCCACACCGTGACCTCGCCCCAGGGCTCCTCCCGGCCCTCTCCGTCGATCTCGAACAGCCTCCCACCGACGCGTCCCTCCATCACCACGTCCCGGCACGCCTCTCCAGAGACGGAGTGCGTGTGGGCCGGCCACCAGGTCCCGATCTCCGCCGTGAAGCGCCGGAAGGCCCGGTCCGGCGGCTTCGACACCACGACCTCGCTCCGCACCGGCTGGATCTTCGTCGTCATCGTCCTCACTCCTCCGTGCTGTGGTTCGTGTCCTCCGGCTCGGCGCTGGAAGCGCCTCCCCCGCCGCCCGGTTCCTCGAAGCTGCGTCCGTACGCCTCCAGCGCCGCGTCCCAGAAGGACTCGACGTAGCGGCGGAGGGGCCCGAGCCCGTCCGGTCGGAGGCTGTAGATCCGACGCGTGCCGTCGCGAGTGCTCTCCACCAGCCCGGCGTCCCGCAGCACCGCCAGGTGCTGGGACACGGCCGGCTGGCTCACCGGGACCCGGTCCGCCATCTCCCCCACGCTCCGCGGTCGCTCCCGAAGGAGGTCCAGCAGCCGCCGGCGCGTGGGCTCGGCGAGCGCGTCGAGAGCCTTAGCGTAAGTCATGACTTATATAAGTAACAGCGAATATAACGGCGCGCAAGACCCTCACCGTCCTGCGTGGATCGCGGCGGCCCGTCGGTCTCGCCTGCTACCGCAGCCGGCCCTCCACCCCCCTGTCGACGTGCAGCTCCGCCCCGCCCAGCGGGGACCCGTCGACGGTGACCCGGCCACCCTCGGCCACGATCGTGTGGCGCGAGAAGTCATCGATGCCGATCTTCTCCGGTCCCGGCGCCTCGGCGTCCCCGGGCCGCAGGGGCGTCCCGGGCGAGGCGCCGGGCGCCAGCAGCAGTCCGAGCCTCTCCCCGTCCTCGACGGCGAGCAGCATGCCCTGGCTCTCCTCTCCGCGGAGCTTCGCCGGGGCCAGGTTGGCCACCACCACGATGTGCTTCCCGGGCAGCTCCTCCGGCGCGTAGT
Organism: Gemmatimonadota bacterium; assembly: GCA_050050315.1. Classification (GTDB taxonomy): domain Bacteria; phylum Gemmatimonadota; class Gemmatimonadetes; order Longimicrobiales; family Gaopeijiaceae; genus JASFUL01. Next base: position 2,325 of record JASFUL010000365.1, on the reverse strand, counting down.
GACCGACGATGCCGGCCACGAGCTGCCGCTCCTCTTCTCCGAGGTCGACGCGCAGGACCAGGAGTCGGTCGGCGTTGGGGTGCTCCCGCGCCTCCGTCACGCGGGCGACCCGGAGATCGAGGGGTGGGGGAGGGGGGGTGCGGGTGTCGTCGGGGGTTCCGGTCTCGTCTGCCATGACCTGCTCCCGCGCTGGGGACGTCGTCTCGCCTGCCGGGATCGTCGTGCCCGGACCGCCCCGGGACAAGGTGTGCGGGTCCTGATCCCGGCGGACACCACGTCGGAACGGCGCTCCATCCACCGGGAGGGGCGCGCCGCCGTCAACGGCGGAGGCGGCTGATCGGGCCGATCCCGAGCAGCACGACGAGGGACACGAGGATCGCCAGGAGGCTCCCGTACTCCGGACCGAGGACGCCCTCGACGAGCGCCGTCCCGCCTGGTCCCAGCAGGCCCCGCAGCGCGGCTCCGTCGCTCAGCCCGGCCAGGACGGCCGCGCCTCCTCCGAGGAGGACCGACCCCATCGCCGCCGACGAGGTGACGCCGAGCCGCTCCCTCCAGAAGCTGGCCAACGTGGGGAGCACCACCCCGCCCACGAAGACGGTGTACGCCAACAGGAGGGAGGCGATGATCCCGCCCTGGAAGGCGGCGATCGCCCAGGCGGCGAGGCCCAGGGCGACGACGAAGGCACGGGTGATCCGGAGCTGGCCCCCGGCCGTCGGGGCGCCGCCCTCCCCTCGCCCGACGAGCGGGCTCACCACGTTGATCGAGAGGATCGTGGAAGCCGAGATGAGCGTGGTGTCGGCCGACGACATGATGGCGCCCAGGAGACCCGCCACGACGATTCCCTTCAGGCCCGGCGGGGCGAGCTCCACGACCGCCGTCGGGAGGGCGCTCTCGGCGGCGAGCCCGGGGAAGTGGGCGCGGATCATGAGGCCGAGGAGGGCCAGGAGCAGCGACATCGGGATGACGAGCACCGCCGCGGCGAGGGCGGCGTTGCGCGCGGTGCGTCCGTCCCGGGCGCAGAGGACCCGGGAGTAGATGTCGGGACCGACCAGGTAGGGAAGCCCCACGATCAGAGGATAGAAGACGAGGACCTGGTACCAACCGAAGTCGGGCGAGACGGGGAAGTCCAGGAAGCCCGGCGGGACCGCCTCGGCGAGGGGGGGGCCGCCCTCCAGTGCCCGGGCCACGAGGACGAGCGTGACCACGAGCCCGCCCGCGAACAGCCCCAGCTGCCAGGAATCGGTGCGCACGACGGAGAGCTGGCCGCCCCAGAACGTGTACAGGACGAAGATGGCGGCGACCAACGCCACCGCGCCCTGCATCGGCACCTCGAGGACGCCGGCCAGAAGGAGCGCGCCCGCGACGATCTGGGCCGCCACCACGCCGCACCAGGCCACGCCGATCATCAGCGCGCCGGGGACCGCGACCCGGTTCCCGTAGGCCTCACGCAGGATGTCGGGGAGCGTGTACACCTCCAACCGGCGCACGCGTGAGGCCAGCAGCAAGGCGAAGGGGATCAGGGCCAGCCCCCCCACGAGGGACCACCAGGCGCCCGTGAGGCCACGCCCGTACCCGAGTCCGACGATCCCCACGGTCGAGGAGGCCCCGAAGATCGTGGCCACCAGCGACGCCGCCACCGGGAACGCACCGTAGCGTCGCTCCGCGACCCAGTACGAGTCGGGCGAGCTCTTCCGGGCCCGCCACCCGACCGTGAGCATTACGGCGAAGTAGGCGGCCACGAGTCCGAGGTCGATCATCGGAGGATGATCACCGCTCGTACCTTGCGTGCCAAGGTCGCGGACCTCCGGAACCCCCGTCCGTGGGAGTGCGGCGAAGCGGTGGCCCGAGCCCTTCCTGGAGGGGTTTTCCGGGCAGCCCGGGTGGGGATTTCCCCCGCTTGATGCGGTCCACAGCGGCGGTTAGTGTTCGGGACGGCAACCCCCATGATGCTTGTCATTGGTGATCGTCTGGACTACGCGGCGGAGCTTCTTCCGCGACGGGCCGCACGGCGGCTCTCGTCGGCGTCCGTCTCCGACCCACTGGCCCTCGAGCTCTCACGGGAGCTGCTGGGCGGGGAGCCGGCCGCCTCGGTCGCGCTCCCCCGGGGCGCGTGGCGCTACCTTCTCCTGGCGGCGTTTTCCCCCCGCTCCCAGTACGATCGGATGATCGAGCTCGCCCGCGCCCGGAAGGGCCTGCCCGACCGGCTCGTCTGCGTCGCGGGGGCGGGCGACGGCTTCCACGGCTTCAAGGGAAGGGCGTGGGAGGCGGTCCCGGGAAACCTCCATCTGGCGGTCCACCTGGCCCCCGGACGTTCGATCGCGCGCT
>JASFUL010000364.1:0-6119 GCA_050050315.1 Gemmatimonadota bacterium | reverse complement strand
CTCTTCGACCTCGACGTGACCACCGAGGAGCTCGAGCGGCGCTTCGGCGTGGCCAACCTGGAGGGGTTCGGCTTCCAGTCCGGCGACGGCCTCCTGGTCCGGGCGGCGGGGGCCCTGGTGGCCTACCTCCGGGAGATCCAGCCGGCCGGGGTGGAGCATCTCCGTCCGCCCCGGATCGTGCGGCCGGGCCAGGCGATGCTCCTCGACGAGATGACCCGCCGCAACCTGGAGCTGGTCCGGCCCCTCCGGACGGGCGAGGACGGGGGCACGCTCCTGTCCGTGCTCGACGACGCCGTCACGGCCATGGGTGGCCGCCTGCTCCGGAGGTGGGTGCTGAATCCGCTGGTGGCCGCCGACGCCGTGTGGAGGCGTCAGGACGCGGTCCGGGAGCTGGTCGAGAACCCCCCCCTGCGGCGGACCCTCCGGGAGCGCCTGTCGAAGGTGAGCGACCTGGAGCGGCTGGCCGGCAAGATCGGCACCGGCCGGGTCACGCCCCGGGAGCTCCAGGGTCTGGGTCGCTCGCTGGCGCAGCTCCCGGCGATCCGAGAGGCGCTGCGTGCCGGCGAGGCGTCGGGCGTCGAGAACGGAAAGGACGGTCCGGATCCATCGGAGCGCCAGGCGCGGAGTCCCGGGGCCGACGGAGGCGACGACCTCCAGACCCGGAGCGCCCTCGTGGCCGATCTGGGGGCCGACATGGACCTCCTCGAGGACGTCCGTGAGCTGCTCGACGAGGCCCTCGCCGAGGATCCCCCGGCGAACCTCCAGGACGGCGGCGTCATCCGCGAAGGGTGGTCCGACGAGCTGGACGACCTGCGGGCCACCCGGGACGGCGCCCGGGAGTTCATCGCGGGCCTCCAGGTCCGGGAGAGGGAGCGGACGGGCATCGGCTCGCTCAAGGTCGGCTTCAACAAGGTCTTCGGATACTACCTGGAGGTCACGAAGGCGAACCTCGACCGGGTGCCCGACGACTATCACCGCAAGCAGACGCTGGCCAACTCCGAGCGCTACTTCACGCCCGAGCTCAAGGAGTGGGAGGAGAAGGTGGTGGGAGCCGAAGATCGCATCGCGGTCCTCGAGGCCGAGCTCTTCGGCCGACTCCGCCGTCGGGTCGCGGAACAGGTGACGCGGCTCCAGGCGACGGCGGAGGGCGTGGCCACGCTGGACGTGCTCGCGACCCTGGCCGACGTGGCCGAACGCCGCCGCTACGTCCGGCCCGAGGTGCACACCGGGTTCGACCTGGAGATCCGCGCGGGCCGACACCCGGTGGTCGAGACGATGATGCCCTCCGAGGAGTTCATCCCCAACGACGTGACGCTCGACTCGGACGGTCGGATCGTCATCCTCACCGGGCCGAACATGTCCGGGAAGAGCACCGTCCTCCGGCAGGTGGGGCTGATCCAGCTTCTGGCCCAGATCGGATCGTACGTACCGGCCGACGAAGCCCGCGTGCCGGTGACGGACCGGATCTTCACCCGGGTCGGGGCGTCCGACAATCTGGCCCGCGGCCAGTCGACGTTCATGGTGGAGATGAACGAGACGGCCGCCATCGTGCACGGCGCCAGCGAGGCCAGTCTGGTCCTGCTGGACGAGATCGGCCGCGGCACCAGCACGTACGACGGCGTCTCCATCGCCTGGGCGGTCACCGAGCATCTCCACGAAGCCATCGGAGCCAAGACCATCTTCGCCACCCATTACCACGAGCTGACGCAGCTCGGCGACCTGCTCCCCCGGGTGAAGAACTGGAACGTCTCGGTCAAGGAGTCCGGCGACGAGATCGTCTTCCTCCGGCGCCTCGAGGAGGGTGGAGCGGACCGGTCCTACGGCATCCAGGTGGCACGCCTGGCCGGGCTGCCACGGGACGTGATCGCCCGGGCACGGGAACTTCTGGCCGAGCTGGAGGGAACACATAGCGGGGGAGGAGAAGGGCTGGGACGCCGCGGCGCCCACCGGCCGGCGTCGGAGCCGCCGCCCGACCAGCTCAGCTTCTTCGGTGCCCCGCCCGAGCATCCGCTCGTGGCGAGGCTGCGGGAGCTGGACGTCGAGTCCCTGACCCCCCTGCAAGCGCTCAACCTACTGAACGAGCTCCAGGGCGAGGCCGGCGAGGAGCCGTGACGGGACCACCGGCCAGGATCATCGGGAGACCAGCTTGAACGATCGAAGGCCCCATCTGCCGACGGTGGCGGTCCTGTGCGTCGCGGCGGGCGCGCTCCTGGGCGCCTGCGCGGGCGACCAGGAGATCGACAGCCCGACGCCGCTCTACGGCGAGATTCCGATCGACTATCCGCTGCAGCTGTGGGACCAGGACGTCGAGGGCGAGACGCTGCTCCGGGTCCTCGTGAACGACGAGGGAGGGGTCGACAGCGTCGAGGTCGTGGAGCCGAGCGGACATCCGGCCTTCGATTCCGCGGCGATCGCCGGCGCCAGGGAGCTGCGTTTCCAGCCGGCCCGGCGGGACGGCAAGCGGATCGACGTGTGGGCCCGGGTCCCGGTCCACTTCTCCAAGAAGCCGCGCCCGGGGGGACAGCGACCCAGGTAGGGCGTCTCCCTTGGAGCGCCGCACCCCGTGGCGTACCTTCCCGCTCACCCTCCACGCCGCCTCCCGGCGTGGGCTTCGCATCGACACGACCCCGAGACCATGAGTCACGCCCGGCCGCACACCGAGCCGTACGACAGCGTCCTGGACCTCATCGGCTGGACGCCCATGATCCGCCTGAGCCGCGTCACCGACGGGATCCGCACGCCGGTCTTCGCCAAGGCCGAGTTCATGAGCCCGGGGGGCTCGGTGAAGGATCGGATCGGCCTGGCCATGATCCGGGCGTTCGAGGAGTCCGGGGAGCTCGAGCCCGGCGGGGTGATCGTCGAGGCCACGAGCGGGAACACGGGCTTCGCGCTCGCGATGGCGGCCACCGTGCGGGGGTACCGCTGCGTCTTCACCATGCCGGACAAGATGAGCCAGGAGAAGGTGAAGCTCCTGCGGGCCCTCGGGGCGGAGGTGGTCATCACGCCGACCGCGGTGCCTCCGGACCATCCCGAGAGCTACACCGAGAAGGCGAAGGCCATCGCCGCCGGGACCCCCGGGGCGATCCTGGCGAACCAGTTCTACAACCCGTCCAACCCCGACGCCCACTACCGGACGACCGGGCCCGAGGTGTGGGAGCAGACGGGGGGGCAGGTGAGCCACTTCCTGGCGGGGGCCGGGACGGGAGGGACGATCTCGGGCACGGCACGGTACCTGAAGGAACGGAACGAGGCGATCCGGATCGTCGGGGTCGACCCGGTCGGCTCGATCCTCGCCCACTACCACGCCGAGGGCGAGCTCATCGAGGGACAGCCGTACAAGGTGGAGGGGCTCGGAAGCGACAAGATCCCGGGCAATCTCCACATGGATCTGATCGACCGGTGGATCACCGTGTCCGACGGGCAGGCCTTCCGGATGGCGCGTCGGCTGAGTCGGGAGGAGGGACTGTTCGTCGGGGGATCCAGCGGCCTCCTGGTCCACGCGGCCCTGGAGGTCGCCAGGGAGGTCGACGATCCCGAGGCGTGCGTCGTCACGATCCTCTGCGACTGGGGCGAGCACTACCTGACGAAGCTCTACGACGACGACTGGATGCGTGAGAACGGCTTTCTCGAGCGCACCCGCCGTCGCACGGTGGACGACCTGGTCGCGACCAAGGAGGACGACGCGCCCGCCCTCCTCACCGTGGAGCCGTCGACCAGCATCCGGATGGCCCTGTCGACCATCACCACCCACGACGTCTCCCAGCTTCCGGTGGTGCGGGATGGCGAGTGCCTGGGCTCGGTGGCGGAGGGGGATCTGATGAGCCGGGTCATCGAGGACCCGGCCCTCCTCGACGAGCCGGTCGAGTCGGTGATGGACGCGCCGTTCCCCGTGGTCGACGGACACGCCGCCGCCGACGAGGTCGCCCACATGCTGACGCGGAGCAACGCCGCCTGCCTCGTGCGTCGGGCGGGAGCGCTGAGCGGGATCGTCACCCGCTACGACGTCGTGCGTACGTTGACCGGGGCGGTGCGGTGAACCGCGGCGGCGGCTCGGGCCCCGCACCCGTCGGGCCTCGCGGTGCCGGGACCGGCCGCGTCTCCGAGCGGGGGGAGGGCCTGCGCCGATGAGGATCGCGGTCCTCATGGGGGGGGCCTCGGAGGAACGGGACGTCTCGCTGGCGTCGGGCGTCCAGATCGCGGCGGCGCTCCGGGAGGCGGGCCACCAGGTGGTGGCGGTGGACACGGCCCGGGGTGCGCTGGAGCGCGGCGAGGAGGACGGGATCCTCGAGTCCGGAGTGGGGCGGCTCCCGCCGCGGGTGGCCGCCCGGGACGTGCTGGAGACCGGGGACGTGACGGCGCTGACCGGGAGCCCCTCGCTGGCGGGCGTGGAGCTCTTCGCCCTGGCGCTGCACGGCGGGGCGGGAGAGGACGGTACCCTCCAGGCCCTCCTGGACCTGGTGGGAACGCCCTACACGGGCAGCGGCATGCTCGGATGTGCCCTGGCCATGGACAAGGACGTCACGAAGAGGCTCCTCCGTGACGCGGGCATCCCGACGGCGGACTGGATGACCGGGTCGCCGACGGCGGCGCAGGTGGCCGAGAGGCTCGGCCTCCCGGTGGTCGTGAAGGCCGCGGGGGGAGGGTCCTCGCTGCGTCTCATCGTGGCCCACGATCACGAAGAACTGGCGGCCGCGGTGCGAGAGGCGCAATCGTTCGGAGACGTGGTGGTGTTCGAACGGTTCGTGAAGGGAAGGGAGTACACGGTCGGGATCCTCGGGGACGAAGCCCTCCCCGTGGGCGAGATCATTCCCGCCCACGAGATCTTCGACTACGAGTGCAAGTACCAGCCGGGGATGGCGCAGGAGATCTTCCCGGCCGACCTGGCCGGGGAGACGGCGCGTTCCCTGCAGAGGCTGGCGCTGCAGGTCCACGGGGTCCTGCGTCTGGAGGACTATTCGCGGGTCGACTTCATCGTGGACGAGGACGGCGACGCGTGGTGCCTCGAGGCCAACGCCCTTCCGGGGATGACGGCCAACAGCTTGTTGCCGAAGGCCGCCCGGGCGGCCGGGATCTCCTTTCCGGAGCTGTGCGACCGGATCGCGCGGCTGGCGTTGGAGCGCGCCGCCGGCGACCGCTGAGGGCCGGCCGAGGAGGCGCGCCCCGATCCGGGAGAGGGGGGCGTAGGTGAGGAACCCCCGTCTCGGGACCGGGGTTGCATTCAATGGAACTGTCAGGCCTGGTGGACTACGAGCGACGATGGCTTACGGGACGACGAGAGGGTTCGGATCGGGGGGCATGAGCTCCGGGGGCTTCGGCTTCGGGTATGCTCTGACCCCGGTGGTGAAGCGCCTCCTCGTCGCGAACGCCGCGGTCTTCTTCGTCACGCTCGTGGCCGGCGCCGAGTTCCAGCGCGAGGTCGTCTACCCGTGGCTCGGATTCCAGCCGAGCCACGTCCTCACGCGGCCGTGGGGCGCCTTCACCTACATGTTCGTGCACGGTGGATTCATCCACGTGTTCGTCAACATGCTGGCGCTCTTCTTCTTCGGCCCCGCGCTCGAGGCCCGATGGGGCGGCAGGGAGTTCTTCCGCTTCTACGTGGTGGCGGGACTGGGTGGGGCCGCCCTCAGCTTCGTGTTCGCCCCGAACGCGGCGGTCATCGGGGCCTCGGCCGCCGTCTACGGCGTGATGCTGGCTTTCGCCATGAACTGGCCCGACGCGCCCATCTACATCTGGGGCATCTTCCCGGTCAAGGCCAAGTGGCTGGTGGCGTTCATGTTCGTCGTGACCCTCTTCAGCGCGTTCGACGGACCGGGAGGGGCGGTGGCCCACTTCGCCCACCTGGGCGGCATCGTGACCGCCTTCCTCTACCTCAAGATGGACTGGAGGGGAAAGCAGCAGCTGGAGCGCCTCAAGAAGTCCACGCGCAAGGTGCGCCGACTGGCCATCGTCCCGCGGGAGGAGGAGGACGAGGTTGCCGAGTCCCGCTCCGTCGGAAGCTGGTCCAAGGCCGACGAGAGAAGGCTCCTGGACGCCGTCGACCGGGTCCTCGACAAGATCTCCGAGAAGGGCATGGCGTCCCTGACGGCCGAGGAACGACGGATCCTCGACGAGGCGGCACG
>JASFUL010000363.1:0-6151 GCA_050050315.1 Gemmatimonadota bacterium | reverse complement strand
GCCGGAACCCACCTGCTCAGCCTGATCAACGACGTCCTCGACCTTTCCAAGATCGAGGCCGGGAAGATGGAGCTCTTCCTGGAGGACTTCGAGGTGGGCCCGCTCGTCGAGGAGGTCGCCACGACGGTCAAGCCGCTGATCGACAGGAACGGCAACGCGCTCCGGGTCGCGGTCGACGACCAGGTCGGGACCATGCGCGCCGACGTGACCCGCCTGCGCCAGTCGCTGCTGAACCTGCTCAGCAATGCGAGCAAGTTCACGGACGGGGGGACGGTCTCGCTGCTCGTCTCGGTCGATCCGGCCGCGCACGACACGCTGCTCTTCCGGGTCACGGACACCGGGATCGGCATGACGCCCGAGCAGGTCGACAAGCTCTTCGAGGCCTTCACCCAGGCCGAGGCGAGTACGACCCGGCGCTTCGGCGGTACGGGTCTGGGGCTCACCATCACGAGGAAGTTCTGCCGGATGATGGGGGGCGACGTCACGGTCGAGAGCGAGGAGGAGGTGGGATCGACCTTCACGATCCGCCTGCCGCGGAAGGTGCGTGAGGTCGAGCCGGACGACGGCGAGGTGGGCGAGGGCGAAGGGCCGCTCGTCCTGGTGGTGGACGACGACGACGACGCCCGCGAGCTCGTGCGTCGCTACCTGGAGCGTGAGGGCTACCGCACGGCCACTTCGACGGACGGGGACACCGGGGTCCGCATGGCCCGCGAACTGACCCCCGCCGCCATCACCCTCGACGTCCTCATGCCGGGGATGGACGGATGGGCGGTCCTGGCCGAGCTCAAGGCCGACGACGCCACGGCGGACATACCGGTCATCATGCTGAGCATCCTGGACGAGAAGCCCATGGGGATGGCGCTCGGCGCGTCGGGCTACCTCACGAAGCCGGTGAAAAAGGACCGGCTCCTGGCGTTCATCCACCACTTCGCGGAAGGCGACGACACCCGCGTGCTGGTGGTCGAAGACGACCCCAACACTCGGGACATCGTGCGTCGAACCCTGGAAGGCGTCGGCTGCACCGTCGCCGAAGCCGAGAACGGACGGGTGGGACTGGAGCGCGTGGACGAGGAGCGGCCCTCGCTGATCCTCCTGGACCTCATGATGCCCGAGCTCGACGGCTTCGGTTTCCTGGAGGAGCTGCACCAGCGGCCGTTCGGGAGTGACATCCCCGTCGTGGTGATCACGGCCAAGGACCTGACCGACGAGGACCGCGCCCGTCTCAACGGCGGCGTGGAGCGGATCCTGGAGAAGGGCTCGAACCTCCGTCAGGAGATCGTCCTGGGGCTGCGGCAGGCCATCGCCGGGCGGTCGGACTCGGAGGCCACTAGGGTATGAGCTCCCCTCTGCTCCACTCCCTGCAGCCCGGTGCCGACGACTCGGCCGAGGCTCGCCGCCAGGCGGCGCTGCTGCGGCTGAGCACGAGCATCGCGGCCGCGAAGGACGAGCAGGAGGTCTGCACCAGTGTGGTCGGGGGGCTGCAGGATCCGGCGATCGGGTACGACTTCGTGGGGGTCTTCCTCATCGATCCGGCGACCGGCGATCGGGTGCTCCAGGCCTTCGTGGGCTGGGAGGGGTCCCACGACGGGATGAGGATCCCGCCCGGCAAGGGGCTGAGCGAGCGCCCCATCCTGGACGGGAAGCTCCACTACTCGCCCTCGCCGACCGACGAGCAGAGCTACGTCCCCGGCGGGGCGAACGGGTCCGAGGTGGACCTGCCGCTCTTCGTGGACGACGAGGTCGTGGGCGTGCTCGTCGTGGAGAGCGACCAGGACGACGCCTTCGGCGAAGAGGATTTCCGGATACTGACGGCCGCGGCCCAGCAGGCGGGCATCGCGATCGGCCGGGCTCGGCTCCTACAGGCCGAACGCCAGCGCTCGGAGGAGCAGCAGGCGCTCCTCGACACCCTCCAGGATCTGCAGGGAGAGCTAGAGCTCTCCAGCCTGCTGCAGCGGGTCGTCGAGCGCGCCGTCAAGCTTCTCGGGGTCACGGGCGGTGAGCTGGCCATCTACGACGAGGAACTCGAGGAGCTCGAAATCGTCGCGAGCCACAACATCGGATCGGACTCCATCGGTACGCGCATGAAGCCGGGAGAGGGCGCGATGGGTCGCGTGGCCGAGACCAAGGAACCGCTCATCATTCCGGACTACCTGGAGTGGTCGGGCGCGTCGGAGAAGTACGCCGACACCACCGCCCGGGGTGTGGCCGTGGTCCCGCTCATGATCGGCTCACGACTCGTGGGCACGTTGGCCTCGGTCCACACCGAGGCCAATCGCGCCTTCGGGCCCGAGGACACGCGGCTGCTCAATCTCTTCGCGCCCCAGGCAGCCATCGCCATCGAGAACGCCCGGCTCTTCAGCCTGGAGAAGCAGCGCTACCAGGAGCAGAAGGCGCTTCTGGACACCATGCAGGATCTTTCCCGGCAGTTGGAGTTGTCGGAGCTCCTGCAGTCGGTGGTGGAGCGGGCGGTGGCCCTTCTGGGCGTGACCGGCGGTGAGCTGGCGATCTACGACGACGAGCTCCGCGAGCTGGAGATCGTGGCGAGCCACAACATCGGCTCGGACTCGACCGGAACCCGAATGAAGCCCGCGGAAGGCGCCATGGGCCGGGTGGCGGAGACCATGGAGCCCCTCATCGTCGAAGATTACCCGGCGTGGTCCGGGGCGTCGGACAAGTACTCCGACACCACCGCCCGGGGCGTCATGGTCGTCCCGCTCCTGGTGGGCTCCCGACTGGTGGGAACGCTCGCCTCCGTCCACACGGAGGCGGACCGGACCTTCGGCGCGGAGGACCTGCGACTCCTGGACATGTTCGCACCCCAGGCCGCCATCGCCATCGAAAACGCGCGGCTGTACACGGAGGCTCAGCGTCAGCGACGCTTCTTCGAGACGCTCGTCCAGAACAGCCCGGTCGCCATCGTCGTGCTCGACCTGAAGGGCGACATCGTCAGCCTGAATCCGGCCTTCGAGCGGCTCTTCGGGTGGACCCCGGAGGAGGGGGTCGGGCGCCAGCTGGACGACCTGATCAACACCGAGGAGACGCTGGAGGAGGCCACCGGGTACACGGAGGCCGCCCTCTCCGGCGAGACCCTCCACGCCATGGGGCGTCGCCGTCGCAAGGACGGCAGCTTCATCCAGGTGGAGCTTGCGGCGTGCAGTGTGGACATCGGGGAGGACCGCGCTGGGGTCCTCGCGCTGTACCACGACGTGAGCGAGCTGCTCCAGGCGCGGCAGGAAGCCGTGGAGGCGAGTCAGGCCAAGAGTCGCTTCCTGGCGAACATGAGCCACGAGCTCCGGACTCCGCTCAACGCCATCATCGGCTACTCGGAGATGCTCACCGAGGAGGCCGAGGAGGTCGGGCAGGAGGGCTTCATTCCCGATCTCGGGAAGATCCACTCTGCGGGCAAGCACCTCCTGGCGCTGATCAACGACATCCTCGACCTCTCCAAGGTGGAGGCCGGAAAGATGGAGGTCTCACCCGAGGAATTCGACCTGGAGAAGGTCGTCGCCGAGGTCGCGGCGACCGTCCAGCCCCTTCTGCAGAAGAACGGAAACGACCTCGTCCTGGACGGACATCCGGAGGTCGGGAAGATGTACGCCGACCTCATCAAGATCCGTCAGATCCTGCTCAACCTGCTCTCCAACGCCAGCAAGTTCACCTCGGAGGGCACGATCAAGCTGACGACCCGCGTCCAGGGCTCCGAGGTCGGCGACTGGATCGAGATCGCCGTCGAGGACTCGGGCATCGGCATGACCGACCAGCAGCTGGGCCGGATCTTCGAGGCGTTCAGCCAGGCCGACGCCTCGACCACGCGGCGTTTCGGCGGCACGGGCCTCGGGTTGGTGATCAGCCGCAGTTTCGCGCGCCTGATGGGCGGGGAGATCTTCGTCGACTCCGAGCTTGACGTGGGCTCGACCTTCACCGTCCGACTGCCCCGCAGGATGCTCGAACCGTGAGCCACGCCCGCGACCCCGAGGCCCGGCGACGCTCCGCGCTCCTGCGACTCAGCACGGGGATCGCCGCGGCCCACGACGAGCGTGAGGTCTGCCAGGCCGTGGTCGACGGGCTGCACGACCGGGACCTGGGGTACGACTTCGTCGGCGTCTTCCTCCTGGACCCGAGAACGGGCGACCGCGTCATGCAGGCGAGCGTCGGCTGGGAGGGCACCCACGACGGGTTCCGGATCCCCACGGGTCGGGGCCTGAGCGAGCGACCGCTGAAGGACGGCGAAGTCCACTACACGCCGAGGGTCAAGCGTGAGGCCGGGCACGTCGTCGCGGCCACCAGCGGATCCGAGCTGGACCTCCCCCTCACGGTCGACGACGAGATCATCGGGGTGATCGTCGTGGAGGGCATCGAAGAGGACGCCTTTCACCGCGAAGACCTGGAGATCCTCACCGCCGCGGCGCGGCAGGCCAGCCTGGCCATCGGCCGCGTGCGACTGATCGAGCAGGAGCGCCGCCGGGCCGAAGAGCAGACCGCGCTCATGGACACCATGCGCGACCTCTCGGGGGAGCTGGAGCTGGAGAAGCTGCTCGAGGCGCTCCTGCAGCGGGCCGTCCGTCTCCTGGGCGTCACCGGGGGTGAGCTCGCCATCTACGACGAGGAGCGGGAGGAGCTCGTCATCGTGGCGGGTCACGAGATGGGCGCGGACGCCGTCGGCACGCGGATGGAGCTGGGCGAGGGCGCCATGGGACACGTCGCCCGCACGCAGGAGGCCCTGGTCATCCCCGACTACCAGGAGTGGACGGGTCGCTCGGCGCAGTACACGCAGGACACGGTGCAGTCCGTCGTGGCCGCTCCGCTCATGATCGGCTCGCGGCTGGTGGGGGTGATCGCGGCCGTCCACGCGGATCCGGGTCACGCCTTCGACGAGGAGGACCTGCGCCTCCTGGAGCTCTTCGCGCCGCAGGCCGCCGTCGCCATCGAGAACGCGCACCTCTTCACCGCCGAGCACCGGAGAGCGCTGGAGCAGCAGGCCCTGCTGGACACCCTGGCCGACATGGCGGGTGAGCTCGAGCTCACCGGCGGACTGCAGGAGCTCCTGGTCCGGGCCGCCGCCCTCCTGGACGTCACCGGCGGCGAGCTGGCCATCTACGATCAGGACACCGGAGAGCTTCGCATCGCGGCCTGCCACAACATGGGTGCCGATGCCGTCGGAACGACCATGGCGAAGGGCGAGGGCGCCATGGGACGGGTGGCCGAGACCATGGAGCCCCTGATCATTCCCGACTACCTGGAGTGGGAGGGGCGGGCCGAGACCTACACGGACGGAAGCGTCCAGACCGTGATGGCCGCCCCGCTCGTCATCGGGTCCCGGCTCGTCGGCGTCCTCGCGGTGGTCCACTCGCAGCCGGAACGCCGCTTCGGCGAGGACGATCTGGCCCTCCTCAAGCTCTTCGCCACCCAGGCGGCGATCGCCGTCGAGGATGCCCGGCTCTTCACCGAGGCCCGCCACCGCCAGCAGTACTTCGAGGATCTGGTCCAGAACAACCCGGTCGCGATCGTCACCATGGACCTGGACTTCAACATCACCAGCAGCAACCCCGCCTTCGAGGAGCTGTTCGGGTGGCGTGAGGAGGAGATCCTGGGTCGCAATCTGGATCGGCTGGTGAACACCGAGGAGTCACTGGACGAGGCCTCGGCCTACACGGAAGAGGCGTACGAAGGCGCGGTCATTCGTGGTCTGGGCAAGCGCGCCCGCCGCGACGGCACGTTGGTGGACGTGGAGTTGGCGGGCGTCCCGGTCATGGTGGACGGTGAGCAGGTGGGCATCATGGGGCTCTACCACGACATCACCGACCTCCTGCGGGCCCAGGAGGAGGCGCAGGCCGCCAACACGGCCAAGAGCAACTTCCTGGCCAACATGAGCCACGAGCTGAGGACCCCGCTGAACGCGATCCTGGGGTATTCCGAGATGTTGATCGAGGAGGCCGAGGAGGACGGGAACGAGGAATACGTGCCGGACCTGCGGAAGATCGAGTCGGCGGGCCGTCACCTCCTGGCGCTCATCAACAACGTTCTTGACCTCTCGAAGATCGAAGCCGGAAAGACGGAGATCTATCACGAGACCTTCGACGCGGTCGAGATGGTGGAAGCCGTGGCCACGACCATTCGCCCGCTGGTGAAGAAGAACGAAAACGAGCTGGTC
>JASFUL010000362.1:0-6156 GCA_050050315.1 Gemmatimonadota bacterium | reverse complement strand
GGGCGTCCGCCCCGACCCCGGGACCGTGGCTCACGCCGTCTCCCGAGCCGGCCCGCGCATCCCGGTTTCGGCGACGAGGGCCCGGGCCCGGGCGTAGATCCCGTCCGCGTCGAGCCCGATCTCGCCTAGGAGCTCGCCCCGGTCGCCGTGCTCGACGAACCGGTCCGGGATGCCCATGCACGCCACGTGTACGGGGGGGCGGTCCCGTCCGGCGGTGGCCTCCTGAATCTCCCGCGCCATGAAGGAACCGAAGCCGTTGACGACCGTGCCCTCCTCGACCGTGAGCACGGCGCCGTGGCGCTCGAGCACGTCCGAGAGGACCTCCCGGTCGAACGGCTTGATGAACCGGCAGTTCACGACGGTCGCGTCGACGCCCTCGGCCGCCAGGCGCCCGGCCGCCTCCATGGCCGGCAGCACCATCGTGCCGGTCGCGAGGATGGCGAGGCCGCGTCCCTCGCTCAGCACCTCCCACGTACCGTACGGGACGGGCTCGACCTCCGAGATGGGCGGTACCTCGGCGGGGACGCTGGCCCGGGGATAGCGAAGGGAGAAGGGACCGCCGTCCCACGCCACGCCCGTCCTCAGCAACCCGAGCATCTCGGCTCCGTCCTTGGGGGCCGTCACGGTCATGCCCGGGATCGCCAGCATGTAGCCGATGTCGAACGCGCCGTGGTGGGTCGGACCGTCGGCGCCGGCCACTCCCGCCCGGTCCATGCAGAACACGACGGGCAGGTCCTGGAGGGCGACGTCGTGGACGATGTTGTCGAAGCCGCGCTGCAGGAACGTCGAGTAGATGGCCACGACCGGCCGGATCCCGCCCGTGGCCAGGCCGGCCGCGAAGGTCACGCCGTGACCCTCGGCGATGCCCACGTCGAAGTAGCGATCCGGGTGGCGGTCCCAGAAGAGGTTCGTGCTGGTCCCGTCGGGCATGGCGGCGGTGATGGCCACGACCCTCGGGTCCTCGTCGGCCAGATCGGCGAGCCCCTTCCCGAAGACCTTCTGGTAGCGCGGCAGGCCACCCTTCTTCTTCCGCGTGGAGCCGCCGCTGATCTTGTCGAAGGGCGAGGCCGCGTGCCACGTCCACGGGTCCTCTTCCGCCAGGTGGAATCCCTTCCCCTTCTGGGTCAGGACGTGGACCAGGACGGGTCCGCCCATGCGGCGAACGCCGCTGAAGGTCTCCACCAGCGCGTCGACGTCGTGCCCGTCCACGGGCCCCACGTACCGGAAGCCGAGGGCCTCGAAGAGCATGCCGGGCGTGAGGAAGCCCTTCACGCTCTCCTCCAGCCTGCCCGCCACCTCCTCCATGGCGTGTCCGAGCGTCTTCACCGGGGCGCGGTGCAGCACCTCCTTCACGACGTCGCGGATCTTGTTGTACGCCGGGTTCGTCTGAGTCCGCGTCAGGAACTTGTTCAGCGCCCCCACCGCCGGGGCGATCGACATGTCGTTGTCGTTCAGCACGACCGTGAAGTCGCGTTCGGTGTGGCCGGCGTTGTTGAGGGCCTCGTACGCCAGCCCGCAGCCCATCGCCCCGTCCCCGATGATGGCCACGACCGAGTGGTCGTCCCGGTTGAGGTCCCGGGCCGTGGCCATGCCCCAGGCGGCCGACACGGAGGTGGCCGCGTGCCCCGCGCCAAACGCGTCGTACTCCGACTCGTCGCGCCGCAGGAAGGGCGCCAGCCCCCCGCGGGTCCGGATGGTCGGCAGGCGCTCGTTGCGGCCCGTCAGGATCTTGTGGACGTAGCCCTGGTGGCCGGTGTCCCAGACGAGGATGTCACGGGGGGTGTCGTAGACGTAGTGAAGGGCGACGGTCAGCTCCACCACGCCGAGACTCGCGCCGAAGTGTCCGCCCTTGCTGGAAACGACGTCGATGTGGCGGTCCCTGCACTCGTCGGCGAGGCGGCGGAGATCGCTGCGCGGCAGCTCCCGGAGGTCCTGGGGGAGCTTCACGCGGTCGAGAAGTGCCACGGCGGGAGACTCCTGAATCGAGGCGGTCCGTGCTCCGAGCGGCCCATACCCCGCAACCGTTCCAGCGGTTCTCGGGGAATCGGGCGAGACCCAAAAGGTAACGGTCCGCCCGGGGGCGGCCTACCGCCTCCGTTCCACGACGTATCGTGCCAGGGCGTGCAGGGCCGGGGCGTCCACGCCCGTTCGGTCGAGCGCCGAACGGGCCTCCTGGACCTTGGTGCGGGCCCGCGTCCGGGCGCCGTCGAGCCCGTGCATGGCCACGTAGGTGGACTTGTCGTGCACCCGGTCGCTCGGGTTCTTGCCCAGCTCCCCGGCCGTGGCGGTGGCGTCGAGGATGTCGTCGGCGATCTGGAAGGCCAAGCCGATGGCACGACCGTAGGCGTCCAGCCCCCGTCGCACCTCCTCCTGCGCGTCGGCGGCCAGCGCGCCCATGGAGAGGGAGGCAGCCAGCAGGGCGCCCGTCTTCAGGCCATGAAGGCGCTCGAGGGCTTCCTCGCCCGGTCGCGTCCCCTCGGCCAGCAGGTCGAGAGCCTGGCCGCCCACCATGCCCCCCGCCCCGGCCGCCCCGCACAGGAGCCGGGCCACCGCCCGCGCCCGGTCGGGAGGGCAGCCCAGACCACGGGCGGCCTCGAACGCGGTGGCGACGGCCATGGGGATCAGCGCCGCGCCCCCCCGCGTCGCCGCCCACTCGCCGTGGACCCGGTGCGTGGTGGCCCGGCCCCGGCGGAGCTCCGCGTCGTCCATGCAAGGAAGGTCGTCGTGCATGAGGCTGTAGGCGTGGACGAGCTCCAGCGACGCACCCAGCTCGTGGGCCCGAACGTCGGGACCGGTCCCCCCGCACACCCGGTACGCCGTAACGCACAGGATCGGCCGAAGCCTCTTGCCGCCTCCGAGCACGCCGTAGCGGACGGCGTCACGCACCGGCGGCGGCAGCGCACCCCGCCACCGCTCGAGGGCCCGCTCGAGCGCCTCCTCGACCCGTGCCCGCTCCCCGTCGAGGTACGTCCGGAGGTCGAACGTGGGCGCGTCGGCGCTCACCCGTCCTGGTCCTCGAACGGCCGCGTGCGTCCCTCGCCGCCGTCCCCCAGCAGCTCCTCCACCCTCAGCTCCGCGGCGGCGAGGATCTTCTCCGCGCTCCGCACGTGGGCCACGCCCTCCTCGAAGAGGGCCAGCGCCCGCTCGAGCTCGAGCTCGTCGGCCTCCAGGGCGCTCACGATCTCGTCGAGGCGTCGGAGCCGTGCCTCCAGTCCCGGCTCCTGCTCCTCCGAGCGCTCCCGCGCCTCCCCGTCGTTCCCGGCTTCCATCCCTCTCCTCCTCCTCAGACTCGATTCGTGGCCACGTCCCCGACCGCGCCCGGCGGCTCGGACCGCCGCACCTCCAGCGCCTCCGCACGCACCCGCCCGTCCGCCACCCGCAGATCGAACCGCCCCCCCGCCGAGAAGTCGTCCACCGAGCCGAGCACCCGGCCCGCGTCGTCCAGGGCGACGGCGTACCCGCGTCGCAGCGTGGAGAGCGGAGACAGCGCATCCAGCTTGCCCGCTGCGGTGGCCAGGCGCTGGCGTCGCCGCTCGAGCACCCTCCGGGCTGCACGGTCGAGCGCCGCGAGGGCAAGCCGTGCCCGCTCTCCACGGCGGGCCACCGCTCCTTCCAGGGCGCGCCCCATGCGGGTGCCCGCGTCCGCGGCCGCCTCCCGGCGACGCGCCACGCTCCCCCGGAGCGCCGTCGACATCCGGGGCGGCAGCTCCCGGAGTCCCTCGAGCAGCGCCCGCCCGTCCTGTACGGCCGCCTCGGCGCCCGCCGAGGGCGTCGCGGCCCTCAGGTCCGCCACCAGGTCGGCGATGGTGACGTCCACCTCGTGGCCCACGGCGGAGATGACCGGCACCGGCGCGTCGGCGATGGCGCGAGCCACAGGCTCTTCGTTGAAGGCCCACAGATCCTCGACGGAGCCCCCGCCCCGTCCCACGATCACGACGTCCGCGAGCCCGCTCCGGTACACGGACCGCAGGGCCTGGGCGATCTCGACCGCCGCGCCCTCCCCCTGCACCCGACACCCGCGCACGACGACCCGGGTCCAGGGGGCGCGACGACGGACGACGGTGAGCACGTCCCGGATGGCGGCGCCCGAGGACGACGTCACCACCCCCACGCACGACGGGAAGCGCGGGAGGGGCTGCTTCCGCTCGGGCGCCAGCAGCCCCTCTGCGTCCAGCTTCTTCCGGAGCTTCTCGAAGGCCAGGCGCCAGAGGCCCTCCGCGTCGCCCGCCTCCAGGCGGCTCGCCACGAGCTGGTACGCCCCGCGGGCCTCGTAGAGCGTGAGGCGACCCAGGACCCGCACCTCCATCCCCTCGTCGGGGTCGGTGGGGAGGCGGGCCGCGTCGTTGCGAAAGAGCACGCACCGCAGCTGGGCCCGGTCGTCCTTGAGGGTGAAGTAGCAGTGCCCCGAGCGGGCGCGCTTCCACCCGCCGACCTCTCCCGAGACCCAGAGCGTCGGGAGGGTCCCCTCGAGGAGGTTCCGGACGGCCCGGTTGACCTCCGACACCGTCCAGACCCGGGGCTCGTCGGGGGCCGGGGCGTCCTCCGCGACACCGGGTCCGGCCCCCTCGGTGTCGCTCTCCGGGCTGGCCGCCGCCCCCCGCGGGGCGGGCTCCTCCCCTGGGGCGGCGGCGTCCCCGGTCGACGACTCCTCCACCTCCGGCGCCGGCTCCGCCTCCCCTCCGAACAGGTCGAGGGTGAGGGGGTCCTCCCGGCTCACCGGGTCCTCGACGGCCGCGTCAGGAAGCCGCTCCGACGCTCTTCCGGTGCAGCGCGACCGCCGCGTCCACCGTGTTCGAGAGGAGCATCGTGATGGTCATCGGTCCCACGCCACCCGGGACGGGAGTGATGGCCGACGCCACTTCCTTCACGTCGTCGAACTCGACGTCCCCGACGTACCGGTAGCCCTTCTCCGTATCGGGCGCGTCGATGCGGTTCGAGCCCACGTCGATGACCACGGCGCCCTCCTTCACCATGTCGCCCGACACGGTGTGGGGACGGCCCACGGCCACGATCAGGATGTCCGCGCGCCGCGTGTGCTCGCCGAGGTCGGGCGTGCGGGAATGGGCCACCGTGACCGTCGCGTTGCCCCCGGGCGCCTTGCGCAGGAGGAGCGACGCCATCGGCCGGCCGACGATGTTGGACCGCCCGACGATCACGGCGTGCTTGCCCGACGGATCGTGGCCGGTGCGCAGGAGCATCTCGACGATCCCCCAGGGCGTGCACGGCTTCAGCACGTCCTCCGACCCGGTGGCCAGGAGCCCCACGTTGAACGGGTGGAAGCCGTCGACGTCCTTCGCCGGATCGATGGCCAGCAGCACCTTCTCCTCGTCGATGTGGCCCGGGACCGGGGACTGGACGAGGATGCCGTGGATCTCGGGGTCGGCGTTGAGGCCTTCGACGAGCCCGAGGAGCTCGTCCTCCGGGGTGTCCTCGGGCAGCGTGATCTGCCGGGAGTGGATGCCTAGCTGGCCGGCCGCCTTGTTCTTCATGCGGACGTACGTATGGCTGGCGGGATCGTCGCCCACGAGGACGGTGGCGAGGCCCGGCACGAGCCCCTCCTCGTCGGCGAGCCGTGCCACCCGGTCCGCGATCTCCGCGCGGATCTCCGCCGCGATCTTCCTGCCGTCGATGAGCGTGGCCGACATGGCCGCTCCAGGGTTCGGGCTCCAGGGGATGCGAGACGGACCGGCCGGGTCGACGTCGCCCGACGGGGCGCCGCCCGACCGAGCCCGCTCAATATAACGGATGGCCCGGTCCGGTGAACCGTCGTCCGACCCCTTGGTGGCTCGACCCCCGGGGGCCTCCGGATCCGGCTTCGCCACGGTCCCGTCGGCCCCCTTCCAGACCCGGGGAGGCGCCGCTCAGCGGGCGCCTCCGGAGACCCGCCGGAACCGCATCTCCCACGTCGTCCGCCACGTCTCGCCCCCGTCGACGGAGACCGCGTGGTCCCACCCGGCCGAGTCCTTCCCCAGATCGTACCACGAGATCCGGGACAGGACCGTCCCGTCGGGGGTCTCGGCCTCCTGGAGGAACTCGCCGCGACCGGATCCGTCGAAAGTGCCGCGCCACGTACCCATCTGCCCCGGCGCGGCGGTCGACAGCCACGTGATCACCCACTCGTCCGTGGCCGGATCCCAGAAGCGGGAGCCCATCCCC
>JASFUL010000361.1:0-6166 GCA_050050315.1 Gemmatimonadota bacterium | reverse complement strand
ATCGCACCCGGGGTTGGTCGATTGAGAAACAGATAAGTGAACCCGAACCCGGTCGAACGCGCTTCGCTCGCAATCGCTTCGAGCTGGCGCAGCTCTCGCGCCCCCAAGCTACGAGAGGTCTTCGCCTCGACGAAGAGCCCCCGGAAGAAGAAGTCGACGCTTCGTCGCCCTGGAAGTGGAATCTGCCGCTGTGCACCACCTCGGAAGAGGTCCCTGGCCAGGAAGACTTCGAACCGGCGTCCTATCTCCCGGCCCGCTCTGCCCGCCGCACTCAGATTCCGCTGGATGAACCGCCGGAATCTGGCACTCTTCACGAACGCGAAGAACCGGGCCCGGGCTCTGCCCCCGGCACCGAGCGAAACGCCGTAGGGATTCCCGGAGGCCAGGAGCGCATTGCTGAACTCCTCCGGAATCAGAATCGAGAACACGAACCCGAGGACCGTCGTGAGCGCCGGGTGGCGCATGGTGAACAGTGTCGCCCGGACCGCCAGGGAGATAGCCAGGCTCCCGAAGCTGGAGGTTCCGAACCGCCCGCTGGGGTCGACCACGTCGACCGGATCGAGGTTGGCGTAGAGGTACTTGTGGAGGGTGATCGGCTCGTGCGCCAGGCCCGCGAAGGGGTCCATGCTGACGAAGCGGCCGGTGCCCGGGTCCATCCAGCGGGCGCGGAGGTAGTAGAAGCCGGAGTTGGGGTCGAGGGGCTCGCCGGCGAAGAGGTAGGCGTTGGGGTCCGTGCCCTGGTGGTCCAGGAGCTCGCCGAAAGCACTGAAGGTGTAGCGGTCGGTGACGGCGCCGGTGTCGTCGGTCAGCGCGCGGATCGAGCCCAGGCCGTCGGCGTGGTAGAAGCGGGCGCCGGTGGCCGGCCGGATCACCGCGAGCAGGTCGTCGCCCCGGACGTAGTAGGCGGTCAGGGCGCCGGTGTCGTCGGTCTCGGCGACCGCGTGGGAGAGGCCGCCGGACGGGTCCACCAGATAGTCGGTCACCGTCGGCGGGCCGGTGGCCGGGGTGATCTCGGTGCGCACCCGGTTGCCGTCGGCGTCGTAGGCGTGGGTGATGACCTCGCCGTCCACCGTCTCCACCCGGGTCAATCGATTCTCGGCGTCCCAGGTGTAGGTGGCGCCGTCCGGCCCGTCGGTGGCCGTGAGATTCCCGTTGGCGTCCCAGGTGCGGGTCACCACGCCCTCGGTCAGCAGGCGGTCGCGCACGTCGTAGGTGGAGGCGCTCGTCGTGGTGACGCCGCCCTCGGTGTGCTCCCGGGTCAGCCGGTTGCCCACCGGGTCGTAGCCGAAGGCGTCCTCGAAGGCCGGCCCCGGGCCGCCGCTCACCTGCTCGGCCGTGAGCCGGAACAGGGCGTCGTAGCTGTAGGTCCGGACGGTGCCGTCGTGCTCGGAGACCGCCGTGCGGTTGCCCGCCGCCCCCAGGGTGTAGCCGTAGGACTGGATCACCGTCCCGCCCGCGGCCGTGCTGGTCAGGTCCGTCAGCCGGTTGCGGGCGTCGTAGCCGTAGCTGGTGGCGACCCCGTTGGGGTACGACAGCGCCGAACGGTTGCCGTTGGCGTCGTAGCCGTGGACGTAGGCCCGGCCGTCCGGGTCGGTCACCGTGTCCAGCCGGTTCAGGGCGTCGTAGGTGAACGTGGTGGTCAACGTCTCCGCGGCCAGCTCGGCCGTCAGGCTCACCCGGTTGCCGGCCGGGTCGTGGCCGTAGACGAGACGCCGGCCGTCCGGGTAGGTCAGGGACGTCAGCCGGTCCCGGGCGTCGTAGGCGTAGCTCGTCGTGCCCCGGGCGTCGGTGACCGACTCGCGCTGGCCGGTGGCGGTGTAGGTATACGTCACCACCGCGCCGCCGGGGAGGGTCTTCGAGACGAGCCGGTTCTCCGCGTCGTAGGCGAAGCTGGTCGTCCGTCCGGCGAAGTCGGTCCGCGCGGTCAGGTTGCCGGCCGGGTCGTAGGCCGTCGTCTCGGACGACCCGTCCGGCAGGGTGCGGCCGGTCTGGCGCCCGGCGCCGTCGTAGGCGAAGGTCGTGGTGTGGCCGTTGGCGTCGGTCTGGGTCAACCGGTTGCCCAGCTCGTCGTAGGTGAAGCGCGTCACCTGCCCCAGGGCGTCGGCGACAGTGAGGAGCTGGTCCCGGGCGTCGTAGGTGAACCGGGTGGTGTTGCCCGCCGGGTCGGTCTCGGCCACCCGGCGGCCTAGGGCGTCGTACTCCACGGAGCTCGCGGTGCCGTCGGCGTGGACCGTACGCACCTGCTGGCCCGCCGCGTCGTACTCGAAGGTTGTGGTGCTCCCCAGCGGATCGGTCATGGAGACCTGGTTGCCAACGGCGTCGTAGCCGACGGTCGTCGCCTGGCCGAGGGCGTCGATCACCTTCGTGCGCCGCCCGGCGTCGTCGTACTCGTAGGTGGTCTCGTTGCTCCGCGGGTCGAGCCGGCTGATCAGGCGGCCTCCAGCGTCGTAGGTGCTGGTGACCGTGGCGCCGTCGGGGAAGGTGGTGCTGACCAGGCGACCCTGGGCATCGTAGGCGAGGCGCGTGATCCGGCCTGCGCGATCGGTTCGGGTTAGCACGCGGCCCTCGGCGTCGTAGCTCTGGCTCTCGGTGGTGCCGTCCGGGTAGGCCGTCGCGTCGAGGCGGCCCATCGAGTCGTAGGTAAAGGTCGTGGTCCGCCCGAGCGGATCCACGGTGGCCCGGATGTTGCCCAGGGCGTCGTACTCGGTCCGGGTCGTGGCTCCCGTGGGGTCGGTGGTCGCCACCAGGCGGCCCTCGGCGTCGTATGTGTAGCTGGTGGTCAGGGTCTCGGTCGTGCCGTCGGCGAGGGTCCGGACGGCCGACTCGCTCAGCCGGTTTCCCGCCCCGTCGTAGGTATAGGTGGTCTCGGCGCCCAGGGGATCGACCTGCCGGGTGACGTTGCCGGAGGCGTCGTACTCGAAGGTCGTGACGCCGCCCGCGGCGTCGGTCTCGGTGAGCACGTTGCCCCGGGCGTCGTAGGTGAACGAGGTGACGTGGCCCAGCGGGTCGGTGGTCGACAGCAGGTTGCCCGCGGCGTCGTAGCTGTTGGTGGTCACGCCGCCGTTCGGGTCGGTCTCCGTGAGCACACGGCCGCCGGCGTCGAAGGTCCGGCTGGTGGTGTTGCCCAGGGCGTCGGTGACGGAAGTTTCGTTGTTGGCCGCGTCGTAGGTGTAGGTCGTCGTGTTGCCCAGCGGGTCGGTCTGGGTGAGCAGGTTGTCGGCGGCGTCATAGGTGCGCAGGACCTCGTCGCCGTCCTCGTCCACCTCCCGGACCACGTTGCCCCGGGCGTCGTACTCGAGCACCCGGCTCGCCCCGGTGCGGTCCGTGATCACCTCGCGCCGCGCCGCCAGGTCGTGGTCGAACGTGATCGTGTTGCCGAAGGCGTCGGTGTGGCGCACCAGCCGGCCGTCGTCGTCGTACTCGCTGCGGATCGGGGTCACCCCCCGCGGGTCCTCGATCTCGAGCAGCCCGTGGCGGGAATCGTAGGTATAGCGGCTGGTGGCCTCCTCCCGGTCGGTGAACGCCACCAGGTCCCCCGCCCCGTCGTAGCGGTACTCGAGCGCCCGGCCCATCGGGTCCAGGATCCGCTCGATCCGCCCCGCCCCGTCCCGCTCGAAGACGATCGACTCCCCCGACGAGTGGGTGATCCCGGCGTCGCTGATCGTCAGCGCGTTGCCGTTCGGGTCCGCCAGCCGGGTCACCCCGTCGGCCAGGTCCAGGTCGAACACCCGCCCGTCCGGAGTCGTCAGCCGCACGTCCTCGGGCTGGTACGGCTCGAACGTGTCCACGTCGACCAGCCCGTCCGAGCCGTTCTGCCACAGCACGTCCGTGTTGCCCAAAATCGCCAGGCTCGCCCCCGGCACCGGCCCGTCCACGAAGGCGAAGCTCGCCCGCGCGAAGCAGCCCCCCAGGGTCGGCGCCGGGCTCGTCACCCGCAGCCGGAAGCGGTAGATCTCGCGCTCCGAGATCCGGATCGACGTGAGGTGCGACAGCGTCTCCTGCACCGTCTGGCACGGCAGGAACCCGGAGGCGATCCGCCAGCCCTCCCCGGGGGGGCGGTTGTTGGAGTACGAGCCCTGCCGCACGTCCAGGCTCCAGCCCACCCCGAAGTCCCGCTGACGCTTGTCCCGGCTGTCGTAGGTCCGGATCACCCGGATCGGAAGGCCCGACACCGGCACGTCCAGATCCGTGAACGACAGCGTGAAGTTGCCCACCTTCTGCTGGCCGTCCACCGACACCGCGATCGTGTCGTCGATCACCTGGCCGGCGAAGTCCGTCGCCCGGAGGCGGAGCTCGTAGAGCCCGTTGAGGAGCAGCGTCGGGTCGAAGGTGCCGAGGGTCGCCCCCGTGACCGGCGTCGTGCCCGAGGCGATCTCGGTGAACGGAGCGGCCTCGCCCGCGGGCCGGTACCCGAGACTCCAGCCCTCCAGCAGGTCGCTGGTCACCGTCCCGGTGACCTCCGTCGGCGCCGTCACCTCCGCCAGGTCGGCCGGGGCCAGCAGATCCACCTCCGGCGGCGGGCCCTCGTTCGAGTAGCGGAGCGTCGCGTCCGCCGAGACCAGCACCCAGTAGCCGCGGCCCGGCTGCATGAGCGTCAGGTCGCTCGCCCACACCGGCACCGCCGGGTCGTAGACCTCCCAGGGGTCCGCCGGGTCCGCCGCCTCGTACCCGAACACCCGCACCAGCCGGTCGGCGATCGACGCCAGGGCCACCTCCGGCGCGCGCGCCTGGGCCAGCGGGTAGCCCACCAGGTTCCATCCGGCGCAGAGCGGAATCTCCGTCGTCGGCGGCTGGGTGCCCTCCACCGGCAGTGTCGTCCCCGCCGTCGCCGCGATCCACAGCCCGTCCGTGTGGTCGACCGCGCCGAGATCGCTCCCCGCCGGATCCGCCGGGTCCCACACCTTCCACGGGTCCGCCGCGTCGCACGCGTCATAGGCGTAGACCGCCGAGGTTTGCCCGGCGATCGGGGCAAACACCGCCGACGGCGACGGGTCCGGCGGCTCCTTGGGCAGCGACGACAGGTTGAGGCCCGCGACCAGCACGACCTCGTCCAGGGAGGTCTGCCGCGGGGCCACGGTCCCCCGGGGCACGAGATCCACGGCGCCCGCCGGCGCCGCCACCGGAGCCGGTGCGGACGCGGCCGGAGGCGACGGCGGCCGGGCAGGCACGCCCGGCGGCGCCTGGGGGAGCGCACGCTCCGTGGGGCCGGAGAGGTGATCGGTCAGCGGCGGGAGCTGCCCGGGGTGCTCCCCGTCAGAACCGGGACCGGAGCCGGCGACGAGGACCCGGGGTTGCGCCGGGGCGTGGTCCGGGGTCGGAGCGCCGGCCGGAGCCGGATCCTCCTGCTGGAGCCCCTGCCGCAGGCGGCGGTCCAGCCCGGCCACCCCGGCGGCCACCTCCCCACCCACCCGCGCCAGCACGCCCCCCGCCTCCTCCACCAGCCGCTCCACCGTCGGCAGACCGGCCCCGTCGCGCTGCGCCACCAGCGCCAGCGCCGGAACCTCGCTCGACTGCAGGAGAAGAAGCCCGCACAGGAGCCGGCAGACACCTCGGAACCACTCGCCACGGTCACCACGGATCGGGTCGCTCATGAGCAAAACTCCATCAACGGAGGTCGCCCCTGACCGAGCGAGCAGCCTCGCCGAGAACGTTCAACAAGCTGTATTGTCAGCGACGCTATACGATTGCTCATTCATGCGCAACCACCCGATCGAGTAGGGCGAAGGCTCTGAAACGGCGGATGCACGCGAGATTTCAAGCCGTCTTGGAATCGCAATCTCTGCTGGATAAATATTGCAATTCGTGCACCGATCCCGACCCAGTCTCGCTCGAAGGGCTTCTTCCCCGCGCGGTCCGCCGGAGATCGAACCCGAGAGCAGGGCCGAGCTGGCTGCCCGTTCGGCCGGTTGAAGCCGTTAAGGTGGCTCGCTCCGCTCGCATCCGGCCGGCGCGGAGGCCGGCCGCTTCAGAAGAGGGGTTCGGTGGGGACCGTCCGGCCCGAAGCGGCCGGCTTCAGACGGCCAAATGGAACCGGAGGTTCCCGCCTCACCGGCTTCAGCCGGCCGAATGGGTCGCAGGCCAGCCGGCCGAGGGCGATCCCGGCGAGTCGCCCTGCCGGCGTCAAGCCGCGTCGAGCATCATCGCCGCGGCCGCGCCGAGCATCTGA
>JASFUL010000360.1:0-6171 GCA_050050315.1 Gemmatimonadota bacterium | reverse complement strand
TCCTCGGGCCGGACGGCGACGACGTACATCGGCTCGTCGAATCCACCCCCCAGTCCCTTCCGCTGTCCCACCGTGAAGCCGGCGTACCCGGAGTGCTCGCCGACGACCTCGCCCTCCACCGTCACCCCGGGACCGGGCTCGTGGGCCGGATGGCGGGGTCGGAGGCGCTTCTCCAGGAGGTCCCGGTAGTCGCCGGTCGGGACGAAGCAGATCTCCTGGGACTCGGGCTTGTCCGCCGTCACGAGCCCCAGGCGGCGCGCCCGCTCGCGAACCTGGTCCTTGGTCAAGTCGCCGAGGGGGAAGCGGAGCTTCGGGAGGATGTCCGCGGGCAGGCCCCACAGGAAGTACGACTGGTCCTTCGCCCCGTCCCGGCCGCGGAGGAGGGCCGGGCCGGCCGGCGCTTCGTGGTCGATGCGGACGTAGTGGCCGGACGCCACCGCGTCGCATCCCAGGGCGCTTCCCCGGCGGAGGAGGTCCCGGAACTTGGTGTTCGAGTTGCAGCGGACGCAGGGGTTCGGCGTGCGGCCCCGGGCGTACTCGGACACGAAGTCGTCGATCACGTCGCGGGTGAAGGCCTCCTCGACGTCGAAGACGTAGTGGGGAATCCCCAGCGTGTCGGCCACCCGGCGGGCGTCGGCGATCCCGTCGAGACCGCAGCACGTCTTTCCGTGGGCCGGGACGTGGGAATAGCAGAACGTCTTCATGGTGACGCCGATCACTTCGTGCCCCGCCTCCACGAGGAGGGCCGCGGCCACCGACGAGTCCACGCCGCCGGACATGGCCACCAGCACCCGACCGGTCCGACTCATCGCTCGCTCCGGTCCGGCGATCTCGATCCCCGGGGGGCGGCCGCCGGGGTGGTGGGGCGGGAAGGGGACTCTCCGTCCCCCCTCCGGAGCCGGCGGACCACGGCGACCAGCGTCTCCACGGCGAGATCGACGTCCGCGGCGGTCGTGCCCCCTCCGAAGCTGAGCCGGAGGGCCGCCCGGTCCCGCGTGGCGTCGGCGTGGAGGGCCCGCAGGACGTGGCTCGACGACGCCCCCCCCGACGCGCCGCTGTGACACGCCGAGCCCCCGGAGCAGGCGATCCCTTCCATGTCGAGGGCCGCGAGGAGGAGGTCCTGGTCGATGGACGGGATGCCGAGGCTGATCACGTGCGGCGCGCGCTCGCCCTCGGCGCCGTGGATCCCCAGGCCGGGGATGCGCTCCAGGAGCTTCTCCTCGGCGCCCGTCCTCAGCGTGGTCCAGCGACGCGCCGCCACCGCCTGCTCGGCCGTCGCCAGCGCCAGGGCCTCGGCCATCCCCACCGCCCCGGCCACGTCCTCGGTGCCGGGCCGGACGCCTCGCTCCTGGCTTCCCCCGTGGAGCACGGGCTCGAGAGGCGTTCCTCGTCGGACGAAGAGGATTCCGGTGCCCCTGGGCCCCTGGATCTTGTGTCCGGTGGCCGTCAGCAGATCGACGGGGACCTCGTCCACCCGCACGGGCACCTTCCCGACGGCCTGTACCGCGTCCGTGTGGACGACGACGTCCGCCGCCCTGGCCCGGCGCGCGACGTCGGGGACCGGGAGAACCGTGCCGGTCTCGTTGTTCACCCACATCACCGAGAGCACGTCCGGGTGCTCGGCCATCGCCGCCTCGAGGAGGTCGTCGGGGAGGCTCCCGTCGGGTCGCACTGGAAGCTCGATCCGGCGGCCCCCTTCGGCCTCGACGGCGCGACACGACTCGAGCACCGCGGAGTGCTCCACGGCGCTGTGGGCGACGACCGGATTCCGGCCCGCACGTCGGGCCGCCGCTGCCCGGCCGAGGACGGCGAGGTTGTCCGACTCGGTGCCGCCCCGCACGAAGAGGATCTCCGCCGGCTCCGCGCCGAGGGCCTGGGCCGCCCGCGCCCGCGCGTCGGCCAGGACCGCGGCCGCGCGGCGTCCGGGTCCGTGGGCCGACGACGGGTTGCCGTATACCGAGCGCAACACCCCGTCCATCGCAACGCGCACCTCCTCGCGAAGGGGCGTGGTGGCCGCGTGGTCGAGGTAGACGGTGTTCATGCGATGCGTCTAAGTTCAGAGGAGCTCACGAGAACCACGGGACGTCCGCCCGGGGCGTCTGTTCACACCTGGAGCGAGCGGGATGCGCCGAAGTCCTCCCCCCTTTCCGTCCGGTCGGCCCCGGTGCTTCCGCTCCACCGTCCACGGGACGGTGTTCGCCGGTCGCCACCGGTATCTCGACGACATGGTCGACGGCGACCCCGTCTCCCTGGTCCCGGACCCGCCCGTCCAGGACGAGCCCGAGGTGTGGGTGCACCTGCCCACGGGGGAGCCCATCGGACACCTTCCCCCCGAGATCTCGTTCTGGCTGTGGCCCTGGATGAGGCGAGGAGGGTCTGCCACGGCTCGCGCGATCCGCGTCCACGGCGCCGAGACGCCGAGTTGGCGGCGGCTCCTGGTCGAGGTCTCCTGCGTCTGAGGGACCCGCTTCAGAACGTCGATACCCCGAGCGCCCCGAGAGTGTCCACTTCGAACGTCTCGCCGGCGCGGAAGGGCTCTCCGTACTCGACGCGGATGAGGGATCCGTAGCGGGCGCACTGCGCCCGGACCTGGTCGTAGAGGGAGCGTCCGCCCCCCGGGAACACCTCGCCCATGGCGGAGCGCCCGTCGAACTGGGAGCCGTAGGCGCGCATCGCCTCCAGCTTCCGCTCCATCTGCTCCGTGACGTCCACCACGAAGGACGGCGGATCCGCGTCCTCCCGGAAGGCCGACGCCTGGACGACCTTCCATGGCCGGTGGGGCTCGCCCGGGGCATCGAGGTTGGCCAGCCCCGCCAGGTAGCTGGCGTCGTAGGCGAGCTGGCAGGCCACACGGTGGTCCGGATGGCGACCGGCCTTCCAGTGGGTCACGACCACGCGGGGACGGAGCTCACGGATGAGCGCGGCCACCGCCCGGCGCGTGGCCGGGGTGTTCTCGAGGCCGGCGTCGGGCAGGCCGGCGTTCCTCCGCACGGCCAGCCCCATGATCTCCGCGGCACGCTCGGCCTCCCGGGAGCGGAGGTCCGCGCTCCCGAAGGTGCCGCTCTCTCCCCGCGTGAGGTCCACCACCCCGACCCGCTCTCCCCGGTCCACCGCCTTGACGAGGCTTCCTCCGCAGAGGAGCTCGGCGTCGTCGGGGTGGGCGAAGACGGCCAGGACATCCAGAGGCTCGGTCACGGCAGGGGCTCGGTCTCGGGGATCGCTGCGACGCGGGAACGTGGAATGTCCTACTCGAAACGCAACGCGTCCACCGGCTCCAGGCGGGAGGCCCGGTACGCGGGCAGCAGTCCGAAGAGCATTCCCGTGACGACGGCCATGGTCAGCGCCGCCGCCACCGCCCACATCGGGATCGCCGCGGGCAGCGGCGTCCACGCCTCGACGCCCTCGGCTCCGGCGGCCCCCAGCGCCATGCCGACGGCGCCCCCGATCAGCGTCATGAGCCCGGCCTCGACCAGGAACTGCCACAGGATCTCGCGCCGCGTGGCCCCCACCGCCTTCCGGACGCCGATCTCGCGGGTCCGCTCGGTGACGCTGATCAGCATGATGCCGATCACGCCGACACCGCCGACCATCAGCCCCGCCGAAGACAGCGCCAACATGATCAGGAAGAACACGCGGGTCAGCTCGTCGAAGATCTCGATGATCTGGTCCGAGCGGAGGAGGGAGAAGTCGTTCTCCTCCCGCGGTCCCAGGCGACGCGTCGCGCGCATGACCTCGGTCACTTCGTCCATGGCCAGGGCCTGGCTCGCGCTGTCGGCGGGGACCACCAGGATCTGTGCCTGGGAGTCGTCGACCTTGAGTCGCTTGGAGGCGGCGGTGTACGGGACCACCGCGTAGTGCGGGGTCGCGCCGGTGAAGATGTTCTCGGCGGGCTCGAAGACCCCGATGACGGTGAACTCCTCCCGCGTCCGCCGCCACGGCACCGTCAGGCCGATCCGTCGGCCGATGGGATCGATGGGCCCGAGGAGATCCTCGGCGAGGGCCCGGGTGATCACGACGACGGCCCGGGATGCCCGCACCTCGGCGGGGATGAAGTCACGGCCGGCCACGAAGTCGCCGTCGGCGTAGCGGGGCCAGCCCGCGGAGTAGCCCTGGGCGCCCACGCCGGAGACGCGGTCGCTGCCGTAGTCGACGGTGACCTGGAATCCGAAGTTGAAGAGGGCCTCTTCGATGGCCGGCTGCTCCGCGATCCGCTCGGCCTCCTCGGGCTCCAGCGGTGGGCGGTTCCACCACGGCGGCCGGTCGTTCCCGTCGTTCACGATCCGGACGGCCGTCACGTCCCAGCGCATGACGATGAAGTTCTTGGGTCCAGCGGACTCGACCCCGGACATGATGGACGTGCGGATCCCGGTGATGAGGGCGGCCATGAGCACGACCACGGAGACCCCGACGGCCACCCCCAGGATGGTGAGGGAGCTGCGCAGCTTGTTCGCCCGGAGCGCCTCGATCGCGATCCGGATGCCCTCGGCCAGGGTGGTGAGGCCCGTGCTCATGGGGTCACTCGTACCGCAGGGCGTCCACGGGATCGAGGCGGGCCGCCCGGGACGCGGGGTATACGCCGGCGACCATGCCGACGCCCACCCCCACGGTCACGCCGAGGGCGATCCACTTCGGCGCCACGGCCGCCGGGAGCGGCGACACCGCGGCGACGAGCATGGCGAGGCCGATGCCCACGCCGATGCCGATGAGGGCGCCGAGCCCCGAGAGGGTCGCCGACTCGATCATGACCTGGGTCAAGATGTCCCGCCTCCGCGCGCCCAGTGCCTTGCGGACGCCGATCTCGCGAGTCCGTTCCATCACCGACACCAGCATGATGTTCATGATGACGATCCCGCCCACGACCAGGGCGATGGCCACAAGGCCGGGCAGGGCCAGGAAGAGGATGTTGCTGATGCGCTCCCAGAAGCTGAGCGCCTGCTCGGCCGTCTCGACGGCGAAGTCGTTCTCCTCCCGGGGATGGAGTCGGCGGCGGATGCGCATGATCTCGACCAGCTCCGCTTCCACGTCGGGCACGCGGTTCGGGTCCACGGCCTGGACGACGATCTGCTCCACCACGCCGTGGGGGGCGGTCACGGCCTGGACGGGCGAGCGGGCGGGAGCGATGAGCGTGCCGTCGAGGGACTGGCCGAAGAGCGAGCCCTGTTCCTCCAGCACGCCGATGACGCGGTAGGGGAAGCCCCGGACTCGGACCGTGTGCCCGATCGGGTCGACGTCCGGGAAGAGGACGTCGGCGGTGCCCGAGCCCAGGACCGCCACCGGCACGCCCCGCTCGGACTCCTGGGGGCTGTACGGGCGCCCGCGCACGACCTGCCAGTCGCGGACGACGAACACCTCGGGCGAGGCCCCCACGATCCCCACGTTCTCGGCCGAGCGGCCGTTGTCGGCCGTGACGTCCTCGGTGGCGCGGCTCTCGACGACGATGCGGGCGGGGACGGAGATCCGCTCCCGGATCGCGTCGGCGTCCTCGTAGGTGAGGCGTGGACGCCGCAGGCGCTCCCGCCACTCCTCGGAGCTGGTGTTGATGTTGACCTCGGGCCAGCGCTGGACGGTGACCGTGTTCACCCCGAAGACCTTGGACGAGAAGTCCTCGGTGATGTAGCGGTCCATTCCCTCGACCACGCTCACCACGGTGATCAGGAACATCACCCCGATGATCACCCCCAGCACGGCGAAGAAGCTCTTGAGCTTCTCCGCCCGAATCTGGGTCATGGCCAGGTGGATGCCCTCCCAGAGCTGCATCGGTCGTCAGCCCTCCGATCCCAGGGCGCCACCGGCCTCTCCGCCCGAGCCCTCCATCTCCCGCACGGGGTCGCCGTTCTGCAGCTGCCGGATGGCCTGGTAGGGCCCCGACACGACGGTGTCGCCGACGTCCACGCCCGAGACGATCTCGAAGTGCTCCTGCCCCGTGATCCCCAGCCCGACCGGGACGAAGGTCGCCTTGCCGTCCCTGACCACGAAGACACCTTCGACATCGGCCTCTGCGTCCCCCTCCGACGGGGCGCTGGCTTCGGTCGCCGAGTCGGGGGCCGTCGCGTCGGCGTCGTCTCCGTCCGCCTCCGCCGTCGGTGGTGGGCGGACCGTGAGCGCGATGATGGGGACGCTCAGCGCGTCGGTCCGCGTGTCCGTCACGATCTCGGCCGTGGCGGAGAGGTC
>JASFUL010000359.1:0-6182 GCA_050050315.1 Gemmatimonadota bacterium | reverse complement strand
ACCATGGTGACGATCCGCGCGCCCCGGAGCACCGCCGTCCCGCGGGGGACGTCCCGCTCGGCCTCGATGACGATCCGGTGCTCCGCGGGGCGGTACCGGGGCCGATCGTCCGCCTCCGCCTCCTCGTCGCCGGCCTCCTCCCCACCCGCCGCCTCGAGGCTGTCGTCGAACGCCCAAGCGGCGTCGAGGTCGTAGACGAAGTGGGCGTTGCCCAGGGACCAGTGCACCGTGCGGCCGTCGGCGCCCCACGCGGGGAACTCGGCCCCCACCTCGGTGAGCTTTCGGGCGGGGAAGGCGGCGTTCTCGGGATTCGCCACCGAGATGGTCGGGACGTCGCCCCCCGTCCGCGGCACGGTGACCGTGTAGAGGTGGTTCTGGATCATGGCCAGGGCCTGGTCGCCCCGGGGCGCCATCAGGACGAC
Organism: Gemmatimonadota bacterium; assembly: GCA_050050315.1. Lineage (GTDB taxonomy): Bacteria > Gemmatimonadota > Gemmatimonadetes > Longimicrobiales > Gaopeijiaceae > JASFUL01. The sequence continues at coordinate 5,760 of JASFUL010000359.1, read as the reverse complement.
CCCGGGCTCGAGGGGGTCGTCGTAGCCCGCCGGCGTGCCCCCCCGCACCCGCACGTGCTCCTTCTCGTCCGTGCCGTCCCACCGCACGCTCACGAGCCGCTCGTCCTCCGCCCGGTACAGGTAGATCCGGTCGGGCCGGTCGGTCACGAAGTGCGGCGCGATCCGGCTCTCGGTGGGCATGATCAGGGTCGCCGGGCCGCCCTCCGCCGGGACCCACACCAGCTCGTCCCCGGCCCCCTGGGCCGCCTGGGGGCTCGAGCTCTCGCGGTACGCCCGGGCCACGCCGCGAAGGGCGACGATGCGGTCGCCGGCGGGGTTCCAGGCCGGGGACAGCCAGACGGCGTTGCGCTCGGTCAGCCGGACCGGGTCGCCCGATCCGTCCGACGGAACCTTGTAGAGGGCGCCGACGCCGTCCTCCCAGGTGGAGTAGGCGAGCCAGCGCCCGTCCGGGCTCCACGCGGGGAAGCTCTCGGTGGCGGTGCTCCCGGTCACCTGGCGGGGGTTCGAGCCGTCGGCCCCGGCCACCCAGAGTCGGTCCATGGCGGCGAAGGCCAGGCGCCGGCCGTCGGGCGAGGGGACCGCGCCCCGGACCTGGCGCACGGTGAACGTGGGCGTGTCCTCGACCGGGTAGTCGAAGTCGACCTCGGGCCCGATGTCCAGGTCGAACGCCACGCGGAAGGGGATCGGCTCGGCGTCGGCGCCCTCTTCGACGGGGATACGCCAGAGCTTCCCGCCGTACGATGCCACCAGCGCCCGGGAGTCGGGGGTGAAGGACATGCCCGGAAGCACGTCGAAGGTCGCCCGGGACTCCTGGTCGTCGTGCTGGACCGGGTAGGCGAGCCAACGCTCGTCGCCATTCCGCAGGTCCCGGAGCATCAGCCCCGTCCGGTCCTCCCAGCGGGTCCCGTACACGAGCCATCGCCCGTCGGGCGAGAGGGTCGGGCGGAAGGCCGACCCCTGGCGCGAGGAGCGCGTGTACGTCTTCCCCGTGTCCCGGTCGTAGACGGCCAGCTGGTACTGGGGGAGCTGGGCGTTGTACTCCCAGTCACCGGTGCGCCGGGCGAACCAGATCCACCGGTCGTCGTCGCCGAAGGCCGCCCCCAGCGTCTTCAGCCGCTCGGGCTCGTCGATGAGCTTCGTCCCCGAGCCTCCCTCCACGTGGAAGAGGTGCAGCTTCGGGAGGTCGCTGGCCCGGAAGTCCCCCATGGACGCCACCAGGTACTCCCCGTCCGGCGTCCACTCCGGCGACTCGGCCCGGTTGGCCTTCCCTTCGCTGATCTGGACCGTGTCGCTGCCGTCGACCCGCATGATCCAGACGTTCTGCCCGCCGCTGCGGTCCGAGGTGAACGCGACCCATTCGCCGTCGGGCGAGAAGCGGGGCTGGGCGTCCACGGCCATGCCCCGGGTGAGCTGGGTCGCGGTCCCGCCGGTGATGGGCAGGGTGAAGAGGTCGCCCAGGTAGTCGAAGACGAGCGTCCCGCCGTCGGGGCTCACGTCGACGCTGATCCACGTTCCCTCGTCGAGGTCGATGCGAGCGGCGCGCGACGCCTCGAGGGGGAGCGCTTCCTCTTGGCTCTCCCCACGGTCCTGGGCGTGGCCGGGGGAGGGGGTGGCCACGGCCACGGCGAGGGCCCCCACCAGCGCGGCGAGGAGCGTCGGAGCGGCTCCGGGGAGGGAGGGGCCGAGGGGGGTCTGCGAGGCGTCGGACATGAGGAGGACGCTCCTGGAGGGCGGGGTCGGCGATGGCGGGCGGCGCCCGGGGAATATCCCCGCCAGCCCGTCCGACCGCAAAGCGGGCCGGTCGGGACGAGGGGCTCCGCTGCGGAACGTGGGCCGAGGCCGTAGGATGAAGGGGTGCCTCGCGGAGCCCGTATGCGGGGCGCCCGAGGTCCACGCCCATCCCCACGGAGCGAGATCCATGGTCGAGGCGAGCGATGCGTCGACGTCACCCCCCGAGCCGACGGACCCCGGTGGAGGAGCGACGCCCGGGGAGCCGAGTCCCCTGCCCTCCATCCCCCGCCGGCTGGTGGCCGTCTTCTTCTCTCCGGGCGAGCTCTTCTCCCAGCTGGCCCGGCAGCCACGTTGGGCCTGGGCGCTCGTGCTGGGAGCGGTCCTCACCATGGTGTCGGTGGCGGTCATTCCGACGGACATGTGGGTCGACATGATGCGACAGGGGATGCTGGAGTCGGGCCGGCCCGTTCCCGAGGGTTTCGATCCCGAGAGCTTCGGGTCGTTGCAGAAGGTCTTCGGCGTCGCGGGAGGCGGGATCTTCTGGTTCGTCATGGCCTTCCTCGTGGCCGGCGTGACGACCGTCGTCTTTTCGTTCCTCCTGGGCGACAAGGGGGGGTATCGACAGCACCTGTCGGTGGTCTCCCACGCCCTGCTCATCATGGGCGTGGGCGCGATCCTCACGACGCCGCTCCGCTACCTCCAGGGCGACCTGCAGGCGAGCCTCAACGTCGGGCTCTTCCTCCCCGTCGACGAGGGCTTCGCCGCCCGGTTCCTCCGGCAGCTCGACCTGTTCTGGCTCTGGTCGTTCGTCGCGATCGGGATCGGGATGCACGCCCTCGACCGGCGGCGATCCACGGGCGGCGCGATCGCGATCGTCCTGGTGATCCCCCTGGCGTTCGCCGTGCTGCAGGCCTGGATCACGGGGGGCTGACCTGCGGTCGCTCCTCCTGGCGCTCGCCGCGGCGGCGGCTCTCTTCCACCTCTGGGCCGCCGGCGTCGAGCCCTTCACGGCGCTGGTCCAGCGACCGGTGCACCTCGCCCTGATGGGTACCCTGGGCTTCCTGGGCCTGGGGATGCGGTCCGGCGGCCGAGGGGACGCGGACGCTCCCCCGTCCGTCGGGACGGCGCGGCTCCTGCTCACGGACTGGCTGCCCGCGGTCGCGACGGTCGTGGTCTGCGCCTACATGGTCGTCGAGCACGAGCAGCTGGTGGCCCGGGCGGGCTCGCCGACCGTCCCGGACCTGGTGCTCGGGGTCGTGGCCGTGCTCGCGGTGCTCGAGCTGGCGCGGCGCACGACCGGATCCGGCCTGGTGGCGGTGGCCGTCCTGGCCCTGGCCTACGCCTTCCTGGGCCCGTGGCTTCCCGGCGTGCTGGCCCATCGGGGCTACGGCCCGGCCAGGATGGCCGAGCACCTGTACCTCTCCACCGAGGGCATCTGGGGCGTTCCCCTGGGGGTGAGCGCGGACTTCGTCTTCCTCTTCGTCCTCTTCGGGGCCGTCCTCGACGCGGCCGGCGGGGGCGCCCTCCTCATCGCGCTGGCGGACCGGGCCGCCGGGGGCACCCGGGGCGGGCCGGCCAAGACCGCGGCGGTGGCCAGCGCCTTCATGGGCTCGCTCTCGGGAAGCGCGGTGGCCAACGTCGTCACCACGGGCACCTTCACCATCCCCCTCATGAAGCGGGCGGGCTTCCGCCCGTTCTTCGCCGGAGCCATCGAGGCCGCTGCCAGCACGGGCGGTCAGCTCATGCCGCCGGTCATGGGGGCCGGTGCGTTCATCCTGGCGACGTGGACCTCGATTCCGTACGCGGAGGTGGCGCTGGCCGCGCTGGTGCCGGCGCTCCTCTACTACGCGGCCCTGCTGGCCGCCATCCACTTCCGGGCGGGACGCATGGGGATCGAGCCGGGCGTCCACCCGCAGGAGGGATCCGTGTGGCGGCGCCTGCACCTGCTCGTCCCCCTGGTCGTGGTGGTGGGCGCGCTGGTGGCGGGCCGCTCTCCCATGCGCGCGGCGTTCTGGGGAGTCGTCTCGGCGGCGGCCGTCTCGCTCCTCCACCCCGCCACCCGGCCCTCCCGGGCCGACGTGGAGAGGGCGCTTCTGGCCGGAGCCGGAGGGACGGTGCAGGTGGCCGCGGCGTGCGCCGCGGCGGGCATCGTGGTGGGGGTGGCGTCGCTCACCGGGATCGGGCTGCGCATGAGCGGGCTCATCATCGAGCTCTCCGGCGGACACCTGCTCCCCGCTCTCGTGCTGACCGCCCTGGGGTCCATCATCCTGGGCATGGGACTTCCCACCACGGCGGCCTACGTGGTCCTGGCGGCCCTGGGGGCGCCCGCGCTGGTGCAGCTCGGCGTGCCCCTCCTGGCCGCCCACCTCTTCATCTTCTACTTCGGCTGCATCAGCAACGTGACGCCCCCGGTCTCCCTCGCCGCGTATGCCGGAGCGGGGATCGCCGGGGCCCCCGCCATGCGCACCGCGCTCACCGGGATGGGTCTGGCGGCCGCGGGCTTCCTCGTGCCGTTCAGCTTCGTCTACGGGCCGGCGCTCCTGCTGGACGCTCCCCCGTGGCGCGTCGCGGTGGCGACGGGGACGGGACTGGTGGGCGTCGTGGCGCTGGCCGCCGCCGTGGTCGGGTGGATGAGGCGGCCGCTCCCGTGGTGGGAGAGGGCCGTCCTGGGAGGAGCCTCCGCCGTCCTGGTGATGCCGGGCGTCTGGACCGCGGGCGTCGGTCTGGCGGCCGTGGCGGCCGTCGCGGCGCGGAAGGTCGGAGGCGCCGCCTCCGGGTGACGGGCCCCGGTCACGGTCGGCCGCCAGGCGCCCGGGACCGCCCGCGGGACCCGGGAGGCCGGGTGACGGGGGCGGCCGGTGGGGTCAGAAAGCCACCATGTGGGTCGCCTTGAGGGTGAGGCCCCGGCCGGGACGGACGTCGCCGCCCGTGGCGAAGCGCCGCTCGTTGTAGACGAGGAAGAGATCGCTGAGCGGGTGGTGGATGAAGTTGAATCGGACGTTGGTATTCAGGAGCCTGGTACCCGGATCGTACTGGACCAGCGCGTCCACGAACATGTTCGTGTCGAACGAGTAGTTCGAGCGGAACGTCCAGAAGGTCCTCGTGAAGTCGGCGTCGGGCACGTCCAGGTCGCCCTGGGTCCGCTGGAGGCTGGCCTCGAGGAAGAAGCGGTAGGACGGGCGCACCGTGACGTTGGCGTGCACGGTCCGCTGGGTCCCGCTCCACAGTCCCCCGAGGATCCCCGTGACCCCCACGGAGACGGGGCGGCTGGGGTCCGAGCTGCCTCGCAGCTGGTACTCGGTCCATCCGTACGAGCCGGCGGGGATGGGGTCGACGTCCGGGGCGATCGTGAAGGGCGCCTCGATCTTCTCGAACGCGGGGTTCACGCTCAACTCCCAGTAGCCCCCGTCGTTCATGAAAAAGGTGTACCCGGAGTGGAGCCTCTTGGCCACCATCCGGCCGTCGAGATCCTCGTAGTAGTTCCACACGATGTGGGGATGCATCTCGCGCACGCCGATGCGCCGCATCGCCTCGGGCCGGGGCCGCAGGCCGAAGTCCACGAAGTACTTGCGGACGCCGGTGCGGCGGTAGAAGCCGAGATCGTCGCGGAAATTCTCGCCGAGCTCCATCGCCCCGAGCTTCACGTGGACGAAGTTCGCCTCCCGGTTGAGCGAAGTTCGCCAGGCGTACTGCCCGGCGTCCGGCCCCGGGGCCCGGGTCGTCACCACGTACGAGCTCCAGTCGACGTTCCCGAGCATGCGGATGTTCGCGTCCGCCCCCCAGACCCGGTTGTAGTCGTCACCGGCGGGCCCCGTGGCCCGCTCGTCCCGGGCCATGAAGATGGCGCCCACGTCCGAGGCGGAGCCCACGTCCCGACGCACGCGGACCACGGCGTAGTCGCTGCCGGGCACCCCGGCGAGGTCGTCGGTGCGCATGGCGATGGCGCCCACGCTCGTTCCGCCCACCCGGCCCGTCAGGCGCCCCCCGGCCATGATGGGGATCGCGCGTCCATCGTCGGCCACCCCCACC
>JASFUL010000358.1:0-6196 GCA_050050315.1 Gemmatimonadota bacterium | reverse complement strand
CGACGCGAGGAGATCGCCCTGTCGCCGCCACACCGACACGATCCGATCCGCCTCGGGGAAGTCCAGGGGGTTCAGGACGATCCGGTCCACGGCGCTGTAGAGCGCCGTCGCCGAGCCGATCCCCAGAGCCAGCGCCCCGCCCGCGAACGCGGTGAACAGAGGGCTCCGGCCCAGGGACCGGAGCGCGTACCCTACGTCGTCTCTCCAACCCCGCATCCCGTCCCCTCCCTTCGAAGCCCGCGCCCGCAACCTGAGGCCCGTCCACGCCAGGTCCCGGGCCTCCCGCACCCACGCTCGCGCCGCCCCCGGGCGCCCGCCCTCCCGCCGAGCGCGGTCCAGGCGCTGGGCGAAGGTGCGCTCCATGTCCTCGCCGTGGACGCGGCGGAAACGCGCCGGAAGGAGGCCCCGGAGCAGGCGGTGGAGGCGCATGGGCTCCGCCTCTCAGCCGTCGGCGGGGATCAGCCCGGCCGCCCGCGCCTCGGAGAGCAGCTCCCTCATCCGCTGCGCCTCGTCGGCGGCCGCCCGCCTTCCCTCCGGGGTGATGCGGTAGTACCGCCGGCGGCGGTCCTCGTCGGCCCGGGGGCGGTCCGGCGACTCGACGATCAGACCGTCGTCCATCAGCCGCTGGAGCGCGGCGTACAGGCTGCCCGTGCCCGGGGTCAACCGCCCCCCGCTGCGCTCCTCGATCTCCTGCATGAGAGCGTAGCCGTGCCGGTCGTCCCGGCCGAGGGAGACCAGGATGGCCATGGACAGGGGGCTCAGCGGCGTCTCGTGGGGCATGACGGGGCGGCACTCTTCCGATGATTGATATGTCGACCATCGGAACATTCACGGGAACCGCCCGTCTCGCAAGGGGGTCCGTCGGATCACCGATCGCCGCCCCGCACGACCACCTTCCCCCAGCTCCGCCGGGACTCGACGAGCCGGTGCGCCTCCGGAAGCTGGTCGAACGAAAAGACGTGGCCGATCCGGGGGCGCAGCCCGTGTCGCCGGACGAAGTCCACCAGCTCGTCCAACAGCGACCGCATCGCTCCCGCCTCGGGGAGCAGGTACCCGAGGTGGGAGGAAGACATGCCCCGGGAGTGGCGGAGCATCTCGTCGAGGCCCATGCGCGGCTTCCCTCTCCAGGCGCGCCACCACGAGAGGGGGTTCCAGAGGGAGTAGTCGAGAGAGGCGTAGCCGGCCACGACCACCTGGCCGAAGGGGGCCAGCACCGCCTTGGCCGCCTCGAACACCTCCCCGCCCACCATCTCCAGCGCCACGTCCACGCCCCCGGGTCCGGCCGCCGCCCGGAGCCGCTCCCGCCAGCCGGCGGTCCGGTAGTTCACGGTGGCCGTGGCCCCGAGGGCCCGGACCCGCTCGAGCTTCGCGTCGGAGCCGGCGGCCGCCACCACCACGCACCCGTGGGCCCGGGCCAGCTGGACCGCCGCCGTCCCGACCCCCCCGCCGGCCGGCGAGACGAGGACCCGGTCGCCCTCGCGTATCCTCCCCAGCTTCACGAGCCCCACCCACGCCGTGGCCCAGTTCACGGGGAAGGCCGCGTTCTCCTCCACGGTGAACCCCTCGAGGGCCGGAAGCGCCCGCCCCGCGTCGACCACGAGCGACGTCGCGTAGGCCCCGTGCCGCGTGCCCACCACCACCGGCTCGCCCGGCTCCCGGTCGACGCCCCCGCCCACCGCCTCGATCCGGCCGGCGACCTCCATCCCCGGGACGTACGGCAGCGGGGGAGCCCAGCCGTAGAGCCCCTTCCTGGAGAGGATCTCGGCGTAGTTGATCCCGATGGCCTCCACGCCCACCACCACCTGTCCCGGCCCGGGGACGGGCTCCGGGCGCTCCACGAGCCGCAGGACGTCCGGCGACCCGTGGCGCTCCAGCAACCAGGCTCTCATGCGCGCCTCCTCCGTGGGGGGTCCGACCCATGGCCGCGTGCCGGGTGCTCCCCTATGATGGAGCCGACGGCCCCGGGCCGCCGGGTCCGCCCCGTTCCCGACCCTCCTTCGACGGGAGTCCGGCCATGCCGATCCGCCGTTCCTCGTCCGCTCCGTCCGCGCCCCCGCGGGCGCTCGTCCTCCCCCTCCTGGCGGCGGTGGCCGTCGCCGGCGGCTGCACCGTGGCCCCCGGGGACGCCCGATCCGGCCCCACCTTCGAGGTCGCCTACCCCGACGCCCTCGGCGAAGGGCCCCTGGACGGCCGTCTCCTGATCCTCCTGTCCGACGAGATCGCAGACGACGCCCCGGAGCCCCGCTTCACGATCAGCGACGGCCCGGAGACGGGCTTCGTCTTCGGCGTGGACGTGGAGGCGTGGGAGCCGGACCGGCCCATCACCGTCGACCGGGAGGCCTTCGGGTATCCCGTACGGTCCATGGCCGACCTGCCTCCGGGGACGTACCGGGCCCAGGCGCTCTTCAACGTGTACGAGACCTTCGTCCGGTCCGACGGGCACACGGTGAAGCTGCCCCCCGATCGGGGCGAGGGCCAGCAGTGGAACCGCAAGCCGGGCAACCCCCTGTCGACCCCCTGGCGGGTCGAGGTGGGAGGCGACGCCCTGGCGGACCCGGTGGAGATCACGCTGGACCGGACGATCCCCGAGATCGAGCCTCCCGAGGACACCGAGTGGATCAAGCACGTGCGCATGCGCTCGGACCTGCTGTCGGACTTCTGGGGCACCGACGTCTACCTCGGCGCCCACGTGCTGCTGCCCGCCGGCTTCGACGAGCACCCCGACGCCCACTATCCCCTGGCCGTCTTCCACGGGCACTTCCCGTACGACTTCGGCGGCTGGCGCACGACGCCCCCCGACACCACCGAGCCGTGCGTCTACAGCGCCCGCTTCGACGTGGAGTGCTACAACCACGTCCAGGACTCCGCCGCCTACGCGCTCTACCAGGAGTGGACGTCCCCCGACTTTCCACGGATGCTCGTCATCGAGGTCCAGCACGCCAACCCGTACTACGACGACTCGTACGCCGTGAACTCGGAGAACCTGGGCCCGTACGGCGACGCGATCACCTACGAGCTGATCCCGTTCATCGAGGAACGTTTCCGGGGGATCGGCGAGGGGTGGGCGCGCTTCCTGTACGGGGGCTCCACCGGGGGATGGGAGGCCGCCGCCGTGCAGGTCCTCTACCCCGACGACTACAACGGCGCGTGGATCGCGTGCCCGGACCCCATCGACTTCCGGGCCTACACCGTGGTGAACCTGTACGAGGACGAGAACGCGTACTTCCTGGATGGCGACCCCAATCGGACGCCCCGACCCGGCCACCGCGACTGGCTCGGGCACGTGTCGTCCACGCTGGAGGAGATGAACCTCAGGGAGCTGGCGCTGGCGACGAAGTCGCGCTCGGGTCAGCAGTGGGACATCTGGGAGGCGGTGTACTCGCCGGTGGGGGACGACGGCTACCCACAGCGTATCTGGGACAAGGAGACCGGCGAGATCGACCGGGAGGTGGCCGACCACTGGCGTGAGAACTACGACCTGGTGCACATCCTCCGCCGCGACTGGGAGACGCTCGGCCCGAAGTTGGAGGGCAAGCTGAACGTCTACGTCGGCGACATGGACAACTACTACCTCAACGACGCCGTCTACCTGGCCGAGGACTTCCTGGAGAGCACGACCGATCCGTACTACGGAGGCGAGGTCGACTACGGCGACCGGGCCGAGCACTGCTGGAACGGCGACCAGACGCGTCCGAACCACCTCTCCCGTCTGCGGTACATACAGATGCACGCGCCGAAGATCGTGGCGCGGATCGAGGAGAGCGCGCCCCCCGGGGCGGACGTGAGCTGGCGGTACTGATCGCCGCGGGACCGCCGATGGACTGGAGGGACGAGACGACGGTGAGCGGGAGACGGGGAGTGGCCGGAGCGTCCGGAAGCGTGGAGATCGCGGTGGTCGGAGGCGGCCCGGCCGGCGCCCGCGCCGCGGAGCTCCTGGCGGACGCCGGCGCCGAAGTCGTCCTACTGGACCCGAAGGCGCCGTGGGAGAAGCCGTGCGGGGGCGGGCTGACGGAATCCGTCTTCCAGGACACCCCCGAGCTCCGCGAGCTCCGGCCCTCCATGCAGGAGACGCGGACCGTCCGCATCGAGACCCATCCCGACAGCGGCTTCACGGTCCCGCTCGCCACGCCGATCCGCATCATCTCGCGCCGGGAGCTCGCGCGCTGGCAGCTCGAGCGGGCCCGGCGCGCCGGTGCGAGCCGCGTCGCGGCGCGGGTCCGTTCCCTCCGGCGCGGCGGCGACGGATGGACTCTGGAGACCGACCAGGGAACCCTGCGCGCCCACCGCCTGGTGGGCGCCGACGGGGCCGCGAGCCTGGTGCGGCGCACCGTGGCCCCACGGTTCCACGTCGAGCTCGCCCCCACCCGGGTCGCCTACGTGCCCGGCGCCGGTCCCACCCCGGAGAGGATGATCCTGCAGATCTTCCCTCTGGTGGCCGGCTACGTGTGGGACTTCCCCCGCCCCGACCACCGATCGGTGGGGATCGGGATCTCGGCCGGCACCTGGCGGCGTCCCCGCATGGACGAGGCCGTGGAGGCCCTCAGGCACTCGACGGAGGCGCGCCCCTGCGACCCCGTCGACGTGGAGCGCCGGGGGGCCGTGATCGGCACGGCCCAGCTGGGCCACGGCGACTGGTCGGTCCTGGGCGACGACGACGTGGCCCTCCTGGGCGATGCGGCCGGCCTGGCCGATCCGGCCACGGGCGAAGGCATCCGGAACGCGCTGCGCTCGGCCCAGATCCTGGCCGCCGCCTGGGCCGACGACGGGAGCTTCCGGAGCTTCCCCCGCCGCGCCCGGGAGGCGTTCGGGCGGGAGTTCGACGTGAGCCGGGTCATGCGGCGGATCCTCTTCGAGAGCGACACCGGGGCCCGGATCCTGGAGGGGGCCCAGCGGTCCGCGGGCGCCTACGCCCTGGTGGCCACCATCGCCGACGCGGTCAACGAGCACGACGGTTCGGTGCCGAGCCTGATGGCGAGGTGGTGGCGCGCCCGGAGGAGGGATCGCCGCCACCCCGGCAAAGCCCGGAGGGGACCCCGCCGGCCCGCGGGCGAGGGCGGCGAGGGACCGCCCGGAGGCCCCAACGACGGCGACTCGGACGGCCTTCGGGGTCCCCGGGCGGCGTAGGGCCAAGCACCGCCGGGTCCGGACGTCCCCGCGTCACGGAACCGGGCCTCGTCTGCTCCTCCTTCGCATCCACACTCTCGCGAAGGAGGCTCCATGAACCAACCAGCCCCTCCCCGGGCCCTCGCCCTGCTCCTGGGGGCCTGGGCGTGCGGTGACACGCCCGCCGCCCCGCTCGGGCTCGACGGCCCGGTCCCGTCGCCGGTCGAGTCGCGGGCCCCGAAGAAGCTCGGTCCCGACGTGTGCGCGTTCGGGCAGCCGTTCTCCCTCGATCCGGGGAACCCCTGGTACCCGTTGACGCCGGGAAGCTACTGGATCCTGGAAGGCGAGGAGGACGGAACCCGGATCCGGCTCCGGATCGAGGTCATGGACGCGACGGAGGACGTCGGGGGCGTGACGACCCGGGTCCTCGTCGAGACGGAGTGGGAGGACGGAAACGAGGACGGCGTCTGGGAGGACGACGACCTGGTCGAGATCTCCACCAACTACTTCGCGGGCACCGCCGACGGGACGGTCTGCTACTTCGGCGAGGCGGTCGACGACTACGAGGACGGCGAGATCGTCTCCCACGAGGGGGAGTGGAGGGCCGACGAGGCCGGCCACTGGCCCGGCACCTTCATGCCGGCGGATCCCGTGCCGGGGGTGAGGTTCCAGCTGGAGGGAGCCCCAGGGATCGCCGAGGACGAAGGACGCATTGTCGGGGTCGGTCCGATCACCGTCGCCGCCGGCACGTTCCCGGTGACGCTCCGGCTCCGCGAGTACAACCCCCTCGACGAGGAGAAGGACTACAAGGTGTTCGCGTCCGGGGTCGGCACGATCGTCGACGGGCCGCTGGCGCTGGTCGAGTACGACGTGCAGTAGCCGCACGAGGCGGCCGGGAGGGGCCGGCGGCTCAGGACCGAAGTCTGTCCGTCCCGGGCTCCGGCTCCACCCGCTCCATCCCGGAAAGCTCGTGCGAGAACGCCCCGAGGACGCGGTAGAGGGCCACGAGCAGACCGGTCCAGGCGATGCCCGCCAGCCAGCCCGCGAGCACGTCCGAGGGGTAGTGCACCCCGACGTACATGCGGCTCACCCC
>JASFUL010000357.1:0-6200 GCA_050050315.1 Gemmatimonadota bacterium | reverse complement strand
CGCATCTCGGTGACGATGCGGCTTCGGGTCCGGAAGACCTCACGTACGTCGGCGTTCACGGCCAGGTCGGCGTAGCGCTGCCGGTACCGGCTCTCCTGGTCCGAGAAGCCCGAATGCACGACGCGCTCGCCGGTCTCGGGATCGGTCTCGACCTTTCCGAGGGGGAGAGGGCGGAGGGCCTTGGTGAGGAGCGTCCAGGACGTGGGACGGACGGTCACTTCACCGGTGCGCGTGCGGAACAGCGGTCCCTCGACCCCGATCCAGTCGCCGAGGTCCAGGAGGTCGAGGTCCGAGAACCGCTCGTCGCCGAGCACGTCCTTCCGGAAGTAGAGCTGGATGCGGCCGCTCCCGTCCTCGACGTGGCAGAACGCGCTCCGCCCGTGACCACGCCAGCTGACGATCCGCCCCGCCACCCGCACCGTCGCGCCGTCGCCACCCTCCTCGAGCTCCCCTTCCTCTTCGGCGGCCTCGAACCGCGCCACGGCGTCCGCGGCCGCGTGGCTCCGGTCGAAGGCGTACGCGAACGGGTCGATGCCCCGCTCCCGGAGCGCCTGGAGCTTCTCCCGTCGGGCACGGAGCACCTGGCTGGCCTCCCCGCCCTCGTCCGCCGGCGACCCGGTGGCCGGAGAGGCCACGTCCGTCACGCCGGCCTGCCGGTGCTCGTCCCCCATCCCCTGACTCCTTCCGTTCTCACGATCCGTCGTCCGGGCCCGTCACGCGGCCGACTGGGCCCCGAACTGTTTCAGGTACGCCTCGATGAAGGGGTCCAGGTCACCGTCCATCACCCCGTGTACGTCCGACAGCTTCAGCTCGGTCCGGTGGTCGTTCACCATGGTGTAGGGCTGGAAGACGTACGACCGGATCTGCTGCCCCCACGCGATGTCCTTCTTCGTGGCTTCCAGCTTGTCCTTCTCGGCCTGCTGTTGGGCCAGCTCGTGCTCGTACAGGGCGGCGCGCAGCATCTTCATGGCCGTCGCCCGGTTCTTGTGCTGGGAACGCTCCTGCTGGCACGACACCACGATCCCCGTGGGCTCGTGGGTGATCCGCACGGCGGAGTCCGTCTTGTTGACGTGCTGGCCGCCCGCCCCGCTGGCCCGGTAGGTGTCCACGCGGAGGTCGTTCGGATCGATGTCGATCTCGATGTCGTCGTCCACCTCGGGATAGACGAAGACGGACGCGAACGACGTATGGCGCCGGGCCTGGGAGTCGAAGGGGCTGATCCGGACCAGCCGGTGGACCCCCTTCTCCGCCTTCAGATACCCGTAGGCGTATTCGCCCGTGATCTCGAGGGTGGCGCTCTTGATGCCCGCCTCCTCGCCGGGCTGGAGGTCGAGCACCTGGACGCCGAAGCCCTGGCGTTCCGCCCACCGGCTGTACATGCGCGTCAGCATCTCCGCCCAGTCCTGGGATTCGGTCCCCCCCGCTCCCGGGTGGATGGTGACGATGGCGCTCTTCTCGTCCTCCTCGCCCTGGAGCATGGTCTTCAGCTCCAGCGCCTCCAGCCCCCGTTCCGCCCGGTGGAGCTCCCGGGCCCACTCGGCCTCGAGCTCTTCGTCGGGCTCCATCTCGAGCAACTCCGCGAGCTCCTCGAGGTCACGCACCTTGGAGTCGAGCTCCCTCCAGGGCTCGACCCAGCCCTTCAGCCGGTTGGCCTCCTCGATGGTACCCCGCGCCTCGTCGGGGTCGTCCCAGAAGCCCGGGGTCGCCATGACGTCCTCGAGCTGCTGAATCCGGGTTTCCCGGTTCTCCAGGTCAAAGGTACCCCCTGAGCTCGTCGATCCGGCTCCGGAGGTCGTCCAGGGTCTCGCGCTGCTCGCTCGTCATCGGGCCTCTCTTCCTGCCTGCGCCTCGGGTGTTTCGTCGGTTCGAGTCCCGGCCTGCCGTGCCGGGAACGGGCGATGGGGCCCACGAAAAAGGGCCGTCCGACGGGGACGGCCCGCGGGCGCGTCTTCTTTCCGAGGGCGGGTATACCCCGTAACTCCGGACCGGTTCGCGCCCCCGGGTGACCCCGCCCTCCGGGTGCCGGACACCCCTTTCGCGTCGTCGGGTTCCAGGATGGTGACGCCCGCCCGCGAGCCCCCGGGCGCGCCGCGTGCCGGGGGCTCGCCGCTCCCCTCCCGACCTCGATGAGCCGGGACGAACCGTGCCTCGACGGGCCTTCGCCCCGGCGGGCGTCAGTCGGAGGGAGGCCCGTGGAACACCTGCTCACCCCGCGCCAGGATGTCGTTCAGGGCGTCGGTGAAGTAGGTCGTCTCCGTGGCCAGGTCGCTCCCGATCTGGGTCACGTACTCCGCCCAGGACTTCCGGATCTCGTCGTCGAAGTCGGCCTCGAGGGTTCCGTGGTCGAGGGCCCGGCTGTGGCGCTCCGGATTGTACATGATCATGTCCGAGACCAGCACCCGGGCCAGCCGGCGGGCCTTCTCGTGGGGATCGCGCCTGCCCATCTGGAATCCCCGAGGCGCTTCGCTGGGGGCCGAGAGCGTCTCCGGCGCCCTGCCACCCCGCGGGTCGTGCGCCTCGACCACCGCCGCGGCGTCCGCCGGCGGGGGCTCGGGAAGCGGCTCCTCCTCCCCCGATCGCTCCGGCTCGGGGCTGTGCTCCGGCTCGGCGCTGTGCTCCGGCTCGGCGCTGTGCTCCGGCTCCGCCAGGGCCGGCTCGTCGGGTACCGCGGGCGCCTCCGGGGGCGGGCCCTCGTGGATCTCGGCCGTGTCGATCCCGCCCTCCCCGCCGCCCGTGTCGAACCCCCCGGTGACCAGCGGCTCGGAGCCCCTTTCCACGTCCTGCTCGTCCCGTGCTGCGTCGAGGTCCGGAGCGAGATCGACCTCCGGCCACCCCTCGTCGTACTTGGGCGGCGCCGGCACGTCGCCCGGCTCCGGGGTGGGCGGCGCCGCGGCCTCCATCTCCTCCTCGGGGCCGGCCTCCAGGTCGGACTCGACCGTCTCCAGGGGCTCGACTCCGACCGCCTCGTCCGGGTCGATCCCCGGCCCCCGCTCGATCACCCACTCGTCGGTCGGGATCTCCGCGACTTCTTCGTCCGCCTCGGCCGGAAGCTCCTCGCCCGCGTCCCAGGCCGTTCGCTCGAAGTCGTCGACCATCTCCTCCTGGGCGTCGACCACGGCCTCACTCCCGGAGGGCTCGTCGTCGCCCCACCCGGCCTCGACCGCCGTCTCGTCCTCCACCCCGGGCTCCCGACCGACGGGCGGCTCTTCCTCCGACACGGCCGCCCCGGGCCCGGTCTCCCATTCGGGAAGCTCCTCTTCCACGTCCACCTCGGGCTCCGGTGGCGGACCCTCGGGCTCGACGGCGACCTCGCCGGCCAGCTCCTCGGTCGGCGCGTCCCAGGGGGAGGGCGTGATGGCCCCGGTGTCGGCGTCCTCGCCCCCCGGCCGCACGTCGGCCGGTCCGCCCCAGGGGGAGGGTGGGGCGGTCCCCTCGGCCGGCGCTTCGGCGGCCTCCGCCTCCTCGGCCGGCGCTTCGGCGGCCTCCACCTCCTCGGCCGGCGCTTCGGCGGCCTGCGTTTCCCCGCCCTCCGCTTCTGCTGCCACGGCGTCCGCGGTGGGCGCGTCCCAGGACGGCTCGGAAGGAGCCTCCGGTTCGGTGTCGGAGGGCTTGGCCACGAAGAAGACCGAGCCGCAGGCGCTGCACCGCGCGTTCACGCCCCGCGGCGGGATCTTCGCCGGATCGACGGGAAAGCTGGTGGAGCAGGAGGGGCAGGAAACGGTGATGGTCATGGCAGTCGAACCTCTACGGACGTCGGAGCAGCTCCATGCGGGTCAAGCGGATGCCGGCCTGGCACCCTGAGACGGATCGGGTCTCAGCTGGCCGTGAGGGTGCAGCACCCCGCCGTTGCGCTCGATCCGGCGGTCGTCGGTCCCCCCGTTCCGGTCCGAGCGACGCTCGCCGAGCCCGTCGAGGCTCGAGGTCACCATCCCCCCGTGCCGACGGTCGACCACGTAGACCGACCCCGGCAGGGTCTTGGCGTACGTCTTCATCTCGGCGGCGAGCTCGCTCACTTGAGCGGTATGGGTGAACTGCTGGAACTGGTTGGTCACGACCCCGATGGACAGCGTCATGAGGGGGATGCGATGGATGCTTCCGCGCCGATCCTTCCCGAGGAAGTACCCCGCCTTGCGGTCTTCTTCCGTGTACTGGTACGGCGTGAGCTCGTCGAAGAGCTTGATGATCTCGTCGCAGCAGGGCTCGAGATGCCGGAGGGGAACGTTGAAGATGAAGTCGTCCCCGCCGATGTGTCCCACGAACCCACCGGGCGCCAGGGCCCGTACGAGGTCTCGGAGGATGCGAGAGCACAGGTAGATGACCTTGTCCCCCGAGTTGTAGCCGTACCGGTCGTTGAACTCCTTGAAGTGGTCGAGATCGGCGTAACAGACGGCGAACCGCTCTCCCGAGCCGATCCGCTCGAGGAGGTCCCGCTCGATCTGCACCGTGCCCGGGAGACGCGTCGTGGGGTGCACGTTCACGTCCCGGACCGCGCGGCGGAGGACGAGCTCCAGCCTCAGTCGCGTCTCCCGGCTCGCGACCGTTCCCGAGACGACCTCGTCGGCGCCGGCCTCCAGCGCGTCGGCGGCCAGACCCGGATCGTCCCCGGTGATGATCACCACCGGTACGATGGCCGTGAACGCGTCGGCCTTGAGGTCCTCGCACAGCCGCAGAACCATCCCCGGGGCCTCGTGGGTCTCGAAGACCACGCAGGCCGGGAAGGAACGGTTGAGGACCGCGTGGACGCCGGCCGCGTCGGATGCGGTGAAGAGGCGGAGCCCGTGATCCTCGCCGAAGCGTCGGATCAGCTCGGAGGGCTCGGACCGGTTCGGCCCGAAGTAGACGACGGTCCTCTCGGGTGCCATGAGTGTCGGGAGACGGAGGCGATGGGAATGGTGAGGTTAAGCCCCTCACCCGGGAGGTGTCAAACCTCCCGGGTGTGCCCCGACGGGGGCCGCGAGAAGGGGGTCGCGGACGGCCGCCGAGCGGTGGATCAGACCAGGACGAAGTCGATCTGACGCTCCTCCTTGTCGGTTCGCGAGACCTGTACCTCGACCCGATCCCCGAGGCGGAAGCGGCGTCCCCGCCGATCGCCCACGAGGGCGTACTCCTCCTCGCGGAACTGGTAGTAGTCGTCCTCGAGCCGGTTCACGTGAACGAGTCCCTCGACGAAGAACGCGTCCAGGAGGACGAAGAACCCGAAGGACGTCACGCCGGAGATCGTTCCTGGAAACGCCTCCCCCAGGTGGCGCTCCATGAACTCCACCTTCTTGAGCTCGACGCTGTCGCGCTCGGCCTCGGTGGCCGTCTGCTCACGCTGGCTGGACCGCTCGGCCACCGCTTCGAGCTCCTCCCCGTACCACTCGTCGGGCACCGATCGGCCCTCCACCAGGGCCCGGAGCACCACCCTGTGGGTGACCAGGTCCGGGTAGCGGCGAATCGGCGAGGTGAAGTGGCAGTAGTTCTCCGACGCGAGGCCGAAATGGCCCAGGTTGGACGGGTCGTAGCGCGCCCGCTGCATGGAGCGGAGGATCACCGTCGACACCAGGTTCTCCTCCGGTCGACCCTCCACCCGGGCGAGCACCTCCTGGAGGTCCTTCGGACGGATCGTCCGCTGCGGAAGCGTATGCCCCAGGCTCGCCAGGAACTCCCTCAGGGATTCGAGCTTCTGCTTCACCGGCGGCTCGTGAACCCGGTAGAGGATCGGGAGCTTCCCGCTCGCCGCCTCGGCCGCCACCACTTCGTTGGCCAGCAGCATGAAGTCCTCGATCAGCCGGTGGCTCTCCAGCCGCACGACGCGCTGGATGTCCACGGGCTCGCCACCCTCGCCCAGGATCACCCGGGCCTCGGGAAGGTCGAAGTCGATGGAGCCGCGGTGCGAGCGCTTACGCCGGAGGGTCCGGGCCAGCTGGTCCAGCTGGTGCAGGTCGGCGTCGATCTGCGCCTCGACCGATCCCCGCCCGTCGAGGACCCGCTGGACGTCTTCGTAGGCCAGGCGGTGGCGACTCCGGATCAGGGTGCGCTCGAAACGGTGGTCCCGTACCCGACCCTCGGCGTCCAGGGTGGCGAACAGCGAAACGGCGTAGCGGTCTTCGTCGGGCACGAGGGAGCAGAGATCGCTCGACAGGACGTGAGGAAGCATCGGCACGACGCGGTCCACGAGGTAGACGCTCGTGCCCCGATTCAGGGCCTCGAGGTCGATC
>JASFUL010000356.1:0-6210 GCA_050050315.1 Gemmatimonadota bacterium | reverse complement strand
GCCCCTTCTGCTGCTGGCGGTGGCGGCCGCGGCGGCCTTCCTTCCGGCCCGCCGGGCGAGCCGGGTGAACCCGACCGAGGCGCTGAGGGCGGAGTGACACGAAGGGGCCGGGGCCTCGCCGGGGCGGCGCGGGCGGCGGAGGTCAACGGGAACAAGGCCCCGGGTGTCGTCGTCTACAGGAAGTGGACGAGGTCACCCGACGCGCGGAGCGAGACGCCAGATGAATCCACGGATTCCCCTTCCGTCCGGTTGCGCCCTCCTCATCGTCGCGAGCGTGCCGCTCGCGGCCCAGGAGCCCGGCCAGCCCGACTCGACGGTGATTCCGGTGGAGGGCGTCACGGTCCAGGCCCGCCGCCCGGCCACCACGGTGGGTGGCGCGAGCGCGGTGCAGCTGACGGTGGACTCGCTCGTCCTGCCGGCCGCCCCCACCACCGAGCAGGTCTTCCGGGAGATCCCGGCGCTCCACGTGCGCACCAACTCCCGGGGCCAGGCGGAGATCTCGGTGCGGGGCTCCGAGTCGCGTCAGGTCGCGGTGCTCCTCGACGGCGTGCCGTTGACGCTGGGCTGGGACGCCCGGACCGACGTCTCGGTCCTCCCGGCCACGGCCATCCAGGAGGTGGACTTCGTGCGGGGTCTGTCCTCGATCCTCCACGGTCCCAACGTGCTGGGCGGCGTGGTCGAGATGAGCATCGCCCGGGTGGGCGACCTCCCCCGCAAGGGGACCGCGACGGCGTCGGCCAGCGTGGACCACGTGGGTGGCTACTCCACGAGCGCCACCTTCACCCGCCCGTTCACGACCGGGGGCGGCTACGGCGTGGTCCGGGCGGGCGTCGGGTGGCGGGACTCCCCGGGCGTGCCCCTCCCCGACGGCGTCACCGAGCCGGTCGAGGTGGACGACGACCTCCGCCTCAACACGTACAGTGACAACCTCGACGGCTTCGCTGCCTTCCGCTACGTCGACGACGGCGGCCAGTGGGGCAGCTTCTCCGCCGTCGCCCACACGGGCGAGCGGGGGATCGCGGCCGAGCTCGGGACGGAGGACGCGCGCTTCTGGCGCTATCCCCACGTGTCGAGGACGATCCTCGCCTTCTCCGGCGGGACCGGGCACCACGAGACGCCCCTGGGGCGCGGCGACCTCGAGGCGAGCGTCGGCTTCGACCTCGGCCGCACCGAGATCCGCTCCTACGGCAGCCGGGCGTACGACGAGGTCGTCGGCAGCGAGGACGGCGACGACCGGACGGTGACGCTGCGGCTCCTGGGGGACCACACCCTGGGCCGTCGGGCCGACGTCCGGACGTCCGCCACCTACTCGGACATCTCCCACGACGAGGTGGTGGACGACGAGCCGGCCGAGTACCGGCAGCGCCTCTTCAGCCTCGCCGGCGAGACGGTGTGGCGCCTCGTGCAGAACCCGGCGGGCACGGTGGAGAGCCTCCGCCTGACGGTCGGGGCGGCGTGGGATCGGGCCTCCACGCCGGAGACGGGCGGCCTCGAACCCCTCGGCGCCATCGACGATTGGGGCGCTCGGGCCGGTGTCTCCGCGGTGATGAACGACGGGGGCTCGATCGTCCACCTCGGCGTGAGCCGCCGGGGCCGCTTCCCGTCGCTTCGCGAGACGTACTCCGAGGCGTTGAACCGCTTCGTTCCGAACCCGGACCTCTCGGCCGAGCACCTCCTCACCGTCGAGGGAGGCCTGACGACGCGCCTCGGACGCGGGAGGGTGCAGGTGGTGGCCTTCCACAACCGCCTCACGGACGCCATCCGCCGGATCACGCTGGAGGACGGCAAGCGGCAGCGGGTCAACTCCGACGAGCTCGAGAGCACGGGCGTGGAGCTCCTCCTCTCCCAGACGGTGGGCACCCTCGATCTCGGCGCGGACCTGACCCTCCAGACGGTGGACCTCACCGATCCCGGGACGGCCATCTCCACCGAGCCGGAGAACCTCCCCGAGCAGGTGGGCCGGGCGTGGGCCCGCTGGCACTTCCTCCCGGACGTGTACGTGCAGGGCGAGGCCGAGTACACGGGAACCCAGTTCTGCCAGGATCCGGACACCGGCCAGGACGTGGAGCTCGACGCCGGCACGTGGCTGAACGCCGCCCTCGGCAAGGTCTGGCGCATGGGGCGGGGCGGGTCCGGTCGCAGGATCGAGACTCGCGTCTCGGGCGACAACCTCACGGACACCGCGCTCTACGACCAGTGCGGGTTGCCCCGGCCGGGGCGGCTCCTCCGCTTCCAGGTCCGGGTGTTCTGAGCCCCGGCCCCCGACGGGGCCGGACCCGCCCGCCCTGGCAGGATCGACGCCAGGATCGCCCCGCCAGGCTCGACCCCAGAGGGGACCCCGGGCGACGGCGCACGCTCCGGCCGTCACCGCGAACCGGGAGTGCTGGCCGCCACCCCGGGCACTCCGTACGTTCCCCGCGGCCCGTCCCTGGGCCCGTCCCGGATCTGGCCGACGTGGGTCCGGCCTGCCAGGCGGGACGTGTGCCGCGCCACCAGGAGACATCCGCATGCACATGGAACTCGCCGATCGGGAAGTCGTCCGAAGCCGTTCCCACCGGGCCCGGGAAGGGCGCCGGGCCCATGCGATCCCACGGTTGCGATCGCTCGGTCCGGCGTTGGCCGCGGGCGTGGCGGCCCAGCTCGGCCTCACGGCCTGCGGTCCGCCGACCGCCGCACCCGCCGTCACGGAGGGCAGCGACCTCCGCTTCGAGATTTCCATCGCCCCGGAGCTGGATACGGGTCCCCTGGACGGGCGGGTCCTGCTTCTGTTGAGCACCACCGGGGACCCGGAGCCGCGCTTCCAGCGTCTGCGAAGCGCCGACCCGCCCCAGATCTTCGGGGGCGACGTGGAGGCCCTCCGCCCGGGAGAGAGCACGGTCCTGGACGACCAGGCCCGGGGCTACCCCCTGGAGAGCCTCGCGGACGTCCCCCCGGGGGAGTACCTCGTGCAGGCGGTCTACAACGTCTACACGACCTTCGAGCGGGCCGACGGCCATACCATCGAGGCCCACATGGACCAGTGGGAGGGCCAACAGTGGAACCGCTCCCCGGGCAACCTGGTGAGCGGCGTGACCCGCGTCCGCGTCGACCCGGACCGCCAGGACACCATCCGGGTGAGCCTGGATTCGCGGATCCCACCCCTGACCCCGCCGGAGGACACGAGGTACGTGAAGCACATCCGCTTCCGGAGCGACATCCTGAGCGAGTGGTGGGGGCACGACATGGATCTGGGGGCCGTGGTGGTGCTCCCCGAGGGCTTCGACGAGCACCCCGGGGCCCGCTACCCCGTGGTCTACTGGCACGGCCACTTCCCGGCCACGTTCCGCGGTTTCCAGGAGACGCCGCCCGACGCCTCCCTGACCGGGCGGGCCCTGGAGCAGGCCCGGAGCCGCTACCGCTTCTTCCAGGATTGGACGTCGGGCCGGCTCGGGCGCTTCCTCCTGGTCTTCATGCAGCATCCCACGCCCTTCTACGACGACTCCTACGCCGTGAACTCGGCCAACAACGGGCCCTACGGCGACGCGCTGACCCGGGAGCTCGTCCCCAGGGTGGAGGAGGCGTTCCGGGCCATCGGCGAACCCTGGGCGCGGACCCTGTCCGGGGGCTCGACCGGGGGCTGGGAATCCCTGGCGTGGCAGATCTTCTACCCGGACATGTTCAACGGGACCTGGACCTTCTGCCCCGACCCGGTGGACTTCCGCTACTTCCAGCTCGTGAACATCTACGAGGACGCCAACGCCTTCTACCCGGGGGATGGAGCGAGCCCCTTCAAGCGGAGCCCGGTGCGCCCGTGGATGAGGGGAACCGACGACCAGGTCGTCATGGACCAACGGGACGCCAGCCACCTGGAGGCCGTTCTGGGCTCCCGTGGCCGCTCCGGGGACCAGATGGACATCTTCATGGGGGTGTACGGGCCCGTGGGGAACGACGGATACCCCCGGCTGCTGTACGACAAGTGGACGGGCGAGATCGACCACGAGGTCGCCGAGCACTGGAGGGAGAACTACGACCTGCGCCACATCCTGGAGCGGGAATGGGACACGCTGGGCCCGAAGCTGGTGGGCAAGCTGCACGTCTACGTGGGGGAGATGGACACGTTCTTCCTGGAGGAGGCCACGCGCCTGCTGGAGCAGTTCCTGGAGGGAACGACCGATCCCTACTACGACGGATGGTTCGAGTGGGGGGAGCGGGCCCCGCACTGCTACGCCGGGGAGGCCGAGTTTCCGGGACAGACCCCCTATCAGCGGGTGCTTCCCATGATGAAGGAGCGGATCCTGGCCACGGCGCCGCCGGGAGCGGACGTGACGAGCTGGGGGTATTGAGAGGAGCTCGGGCGGGAGGCGGAGTCCGAGAAGGACTGGGCGGCGTTCAGGCGCAGGTACCGCTCCGAGATGTCCACCCCCGACGCGCGGCACAGCCTCGAGCTCCTGGCCGCACCTCGGCTCCCCGGATCCTGCCGTACAGGAGTTTGGACCGGGCTCGAGAGTTCACCCGAGCTCGTTCAGCGGACGCTTCCCGGCATCGCACTGTCGAGGAGATAGTCCACGATCCCCTCCACCTCCTCCAGCGTCAGGTCCTGGGACGGCATCACGCCGTGGGTCTCGAGGATCTGGTTCGGCATGGCCGCCCATTCGGCGTCCGGATAGCGGAGCCAGAAGACCATGGCGGCGCGCAGGTCCGGGCCGTACTCCCGGGTGTAGCGCCGCATGATGGTGCTCATGGCCGGGGCGTTCCCGTCCGGCGGCACCAGCGTGTGGCAGTCGCCGCAGCGATCCGCGAAGAGCATCAACCCGTCGTCGTCCTGCGCGGCCTGGGTGGGAGCGGCCGCCGACTCGGACGCCTGCGCACCCGTTCCCCCGGCGCATCCCGTCACGAAGACGAGGCCGACGAGCGGGACGAGGCTGCGGAGCGTGAGAACTCCCCGGACGATGCTCATGATTCCCCCCTTGAGTGCTGCGTTCGATCCCGGACACCTCATGATGTCGGCGGCCGGCTTCGCCCCGCCAGAAGGGAGCGACCGAAATCGGTGTAGGGGAAATCCCGACAAGGGTCGTGGGGAGGAGACGGCGGCGAGGGGATCTCTCGGCGCCGGGAGGCCTACGAGCCGCCCCCCTTCCGGCCCACGAGATCGGCCATCGCGCCCAGCGTCTCGCGCTGACCGTGGAGACGCCACGCGACGACCAGCACCGCGGCGGCGAGGGCATGGACGGCGACGCCGGCGACCACCGACCATCCGTAGAGGAGCGCGCCCACGGCGGCCAGCGCCAACCCCGCCGCGAGCAGCCCGACCAGCCACCGCCGGACCAGCGCCCGGGACTGGGCTGGGGTCCGCGACGCGAAGAGCTCGAGAAGCCGCTCCTGCGACGCGCTCACGTCGCCGAGCTGCTTCTTCGCCCGCTGCTTGCGGAGCTGAGGCGGCTCCTTTCCCGGCCTGAATCCCTTCATTGGCCGCTCCCGTCCTCCCCTTCCTCGGCGCGCCATCGGCCTCCTCCCTGTCGCTGTCACGTCACAGTGTAAGACTCCACGTCCTACCAGCCGGCCGCCTCCGTGTCCACGATCCAGAGGGGCTCGGTGGCCGGACGGACCCGGACGACGGGTGGAGCCTCCGCATCCACGCCGGCTCTCCGGGCTTTCTCCAGGGCCGAGACCACCCCGCGCTTCGCCCGCCCCGTCACGAGGAAGAGCACGTGGGCGAAGGCGTTCAGGGCGTGGAGCGTGAGGGTCACCCGCTCCCGGGGCTCGACGCCGGTGGGGGCCCGGACGCCCCGGGCCCAGCGATCGTCGTCGGGCTCGAGCTGTCCCGGGAAGAGCGACGCGGTGTGACCGTCGGCTCCGGCTCCCAGGACGGCGAGGTCCAGGGTCTCGATTCCGGCGACGAGACGATCGTACTCCGAGGCGGCCCGGCCCGGCCCCAGCTCACCCCTGATCCTGTGCACCGCTTCCGGGCACATGGGCACGTGATCGAGGAGCGTGCTCCGCACCATGGCGTAGTTGCTCCGGGGGTCGTCGGGCGGGACGCACCGCTCGTCGCCCCAGAGAACCTGGGTCTTCCCCCACGGGACCGCCTCGCGGTGCTCGGTGGCGAGGATCTCGTACATGCGCCGAGGCGTCGTCCCGCCGGCCAGCGCCACGGTGAAGACCCCCCGCGCCGCGACGGCCTCGTCCGCCCGGGCCACCACCTCCGCCGCCGCCGCGTGGCTGGCGGCCTCC
>JASFUL010000355.1:0-6237 GCA_050050315.1 Gemmatimonadota bacterium | reverse complement strand
AGGGGGGCAGCTCCAGGCTGAACGTCGTCGCCTCGCCGCGCAGCACCGTCCGCGACAGCAGCCACGACGTGACGAACATGAGCACCACGCCGAGCACCGCGATCCCCACGACCGCGGCGGCCGAGATCAGGCCCGCGAGGTGGGCGGGCGCGAGCGCCCCGATGAAGATGGTGGCGATGAGGATCTGCGTGGGCCAGCGCCCGTTGCAGAGCGAGAAGTTGTTCGTGATGATCGCGATCAGCCGTTCCCGGGGGCTGTCGATCACCCGGGTGGAGACGACGCCTGCCGCGTTGCAGCCGAAACCCATGCACATGGTCAGCGCCTGCTTTCCGTGGGCGCCGGCGCGGCGGAAGAGCGAGTCGAGGTTGAACGCCACCCGGGGCAGGTAGCCGAAGTCCTCGAGCAGGGTGAAGAGGGGGAAGAAGATGGCCATGGGCGGGAGCATGACGGCCACCACCCACGCGGTGGCGAGGTACACCCCGTCCACCAGGAGGCCGCTCAGCCACCAGGGGAGCCCCACGGCCCCTGCCACGCCCTTGAGGAACGGGTACCCGTGGTCGATGAGGAGCGTGGCGAGCGCCGAGGACGGCACGTTGGCGCCCGCGATGGTGATCCAGAAGACCAGGGCCAGGATCAGCAGCATCAGCGGGAAGCCGAGCCACGGGTTGGTGACGATCCGGTCCAGGGTACGGTCCAGATCGAACTTCGCCCGCTTGAGCCCCCGGGTCTCGGACGCCGCCGCGATCCGGCTGGCGGCCTCGTAGGTGCGCTCCATCAGCACGTCGTGGAAGTCGGGCGGCAGGGTCCACCGGAGCGAGGAGGCCCGCTCGAGCAGCCCCTCGCGCTCCCCGGGCGACGGGCCGCCGTTCCGCCCACTCCGCGACCCTCCCGGACCCCCCGTCGCCGGGCCCTCCGGCCCTCCGCCCCCCGTCCCGGAGACCCCGACCGCCGCACCCGCGGCCACCGGCGCCTCGACGGATGGCATCTCCCCACGCGAGAGCTGCCCCAGGTCGCCGCTCCGCACGGCGTCGGCCACGGCCTCGTCGGCGTTGAGGAGACGCAGCGCCACCCAGCGCGCGTTCGAGATGCCCGGAAAGACGTGCTCGACGCGCCGGGCGAGGGTGCTCACGGCTTCCTCGACCCCGGAGGGCAGCTCCCCCACCCGGGTGGGGTCCGTGCGCGCGGTGCCACCGGCCACGGCCATGACCGCCCCCAGCAGCTCGTCCACGCCCCGCTTCTCCCGGGCGACCATGGGGACCACGGGCACGCCGAGCTCGGCGCTCAGCCGCTCGGGGTCCACGGCGATCCCGTGGCGGCGGGCCTCGTCCATCAGGTTGAGCCCCACGACCACCCGGTCGGTGATGTCGAGGATCTGGAGCACGAGGTTGAGGTTCCGCTCCAGCCGCGTGGCGTCGACCACGACCACGGTGACGTCCGGACGCCCGAACAGGAGGAAGTCGCGGGCGACCTCCTCGTCGCTGCTGCCGGCCTGGAGCGAATAGGTGCCGGGGAGGTCCACGACCTTGACCCGCCGGTCGTCGTGGAGGAACGCGCCCTCGGCGCGGACCACCGTCTTCCCGGGCCAGTTCCCGGTGTGCTGGCGCAGACCCGTGAGCGCGTTGAAGACGGTGCTCTTCCCGGTATTCGGGTTCCCGGCGAGGGCGACCAGCACGTCCCACCGGTCGGGCCGGAGCCCGAGCCGGACGAGGCTCTGCTCCCGGGTGCTCTCGCACCCGGCGCACCCGCTCGCCGTGGCGGTCATCGGCCCGTCCCGGTGGTCCCGTCGGCGAGCGGGGCCGGCCGGTCCCCGGATGACCCGTCCCCGGCGCCCGTCCCATCGTCGGCCGCTCCGTCCCCCACCGAGATCCAGCGAGCCTGCTCACGACGAAGGGCGATGAGCGCGCCGCGGATCCGGTACGCCACCGTGTCCTTCGAGGCGCTGACGAGCTCGGGCGTCACCTCCGTTCCCGGCACAAGCCCGAGGTCGAGCAGCCGGCGACGCTGGGGGCCCTGACACGCGGGCTCGATGCCGCTGACCCGCACGGTCTCGCCTCGTCGTACCTCGTGGAGTCCACGCCGGGCAGGTTCCACGGTGGCGCCGGCCGGCAGGGGGCGCACGGTGACGTGCCCGGCGGCCACCGGGTCGAGCCGGACCTCGCCCCGGGGCGTCCGGATGCGCACGCCGTCCGGGACGCGCTCGAGCAGCTCCACGGTCAGCCCCGGCGCCAGCTCCCGGTCCAGGAGTCGCTGGTACACCTCGGGGGGTTCGTCCTCGAGGTGGGCGATCCGGACCACCCGGCCGACCGGCGCCGACTGGAGTGAGAGGCGGGACGGCGGTGGAAGCTCGCCCGCCGAGGTCGGGATGGGATCCCCGTGGGGGTCGAAGCGAGGGTCCCCCAGGCGCGCGGCCAGCTGGTCCGTCTCCCCGGGGCTCAGGGCGTGCTCCATCTTCTCGGCCTCGGCGTGCCAGTCCTCGGCCCTGACGCCGGTGCGATCGGCGAGCCACCGCTCCCACAGCCGGTGGGTCCGGAGGGTCTGCACGGCGATGGCGCGCCCGTCCCTGGTGAGGGCCGGCTCGCCGTCCCGGGCCTCGGCCAACCTTCCCTCGACGAGGCGCGAGAGGATCTCGGCCGCGCTTCCGCGGGAGATCCCCAGGGCGCCCGCCAGACCCTCCAGGGTCGGCGTCCGACCCTGGCGCTCGCACACGTAGAGGTGCTTGAGCGCGTCCTCCAGGTGGACGCGCTCGGATCGGCTCCGGGCGCGGCGGAGGCGCGAGACGAGCCCCCACCGGGGCCAGAACAGCAGCGCCGACAGGAGCGCGAGACCCGTGAAGGCGAGGAGCGCCATCCGCGGATCCGGGCTCGAGGCGGTCGCCGATTGGAGGGCGAGGATGACGAGACCCATGATCAGCTATGCCTAAAAAAGAATCTAGGCAAGACTAAAACTCGTTCGGTCCCCGGTCAAGCCCTCGCCCGACCCGATTGTCCCCCCTCGATCGCGGATTTAGAATCCGGTGGGACGACGGCCGTCGAGGAGGACGCGACCCGCCCGGGATCCACCCGCCGCGCCACCTCGCGACCCGCCCGGGGGAGCGCCGACCATGGACGTGCTGTTCCTCTCCCGGCTCCAGTTCGCCGGGACGGTCATGTTCCACTACCTCTTCCCGCCCCTGACCATCGGCCTGTCGGCCATCATGGTCTATCTCGAGGGGCAGTACCTTCGGACGGGCGACCCCGAGTACGAGGTCGCGGCGAGATTCTGGACGCGGATCTTCGCCGTGAACTTCGCCATGGGCGTGGCCACGGGGATCGTGATGGAGTTCCAGTTCGGGACGAACTGGTCCACGTACTCCCGCTTCGTCGGCGACGTCTTCGGCTCGGCCCTGGCCGCCGAGGGGATCTTCGCCTTCTTCCTCGAGTCGGGCTTCCTCGCCGTGCTGGTCTTCGGCTGGGACCGGGTGTCGGCGAAGATGCACTTCTTCGCCACGCTGATGGTGTCCGGAGGAGGAATCTTCTCGGCCGTCTGGATCGTGGTCGCCAACTCCTGGCAGCAGACGCCGGCCGGCTTCCACCTCGTGACCCGGGGTGGCGCCACCCGGGCGGAGATCACCGACTTCTGGGCGATGGTGCTCAACCCCTCCAGCGTGATCCGGCTGTCCCACGTGCTCGTCGGGGCCTTCATCCTCGGGGCCTTCTTCGTCATGAGCATCGCCGCGTGGTACGTCCTGCACGATCGGCACCGCGAGTTCGCCCGCCGCACGTTCGGGGGTGGCCTGGCACTCGGGCTCCTGGCCTCTCTGCTCGCGCCCCTCACCGGAGACATCCACGGCCGGATCGTGGCCGAGCACCAGCCCACCAAGCTCGCGGCCATGGAAGGCCTCTACACGACTCCGGAGGCCGGTGCCCCGCTGCACGTCTTCGGGGTGGTCGACCACGACGCCCGGGAGGTCAGGTACGACCTCTCGATCCCGGGCGGACTGAGCTTCCTCGTCCACCGCGATCCGGACCGTCCGGTGTCGGGGCTCGACCGGTTCCCCGAGGACGAATGGCCACCCGTGCCCGTCACGTTCTACAGCTTCCACCTCATGGTCGGGCTGGGTGCGCTCTTCATCGTCCTCACGGCGGTGGGCCTCTGGCACCACCGCAAGGGCACCCTCTTCGAGCGGCGGTGGTTGCTCTGGATCTTCGTCTTCGCCGTGGTGGGGCCGTACGCGGCCAACCAGCTCGGATGGGTCACGGCGGAGGTGGGGCGGCAGCCCTGGTCGGTGTGGGGGCTCCTACGGACGGAGGACTCCTTCTCCGCGAACCTGGGGACCGGCGAGGTGCTGGGCTCCCTGGCCGGCTTTGGCCTGATCTACGCCCTGCTGCTCCTGGTCTGGGTCTTCGTCCTGAACGACAAGATCCAGCACGGCCCCGAGCCGGGGGGCCCGCCGGACCATCCGACGGCCGAGGGCCTGCTGGATACGGCCGCGTCCCAGGCCGCCCACCGCCGCTCGCTCACGAGCGACCGGGACGACCGCTCCACCGGACGGGAGGCGTGACCGTGGACATCCACGTCTTCTGGTTCTTCACCCTGGGCGTGCTGCTCACGGGCTACGCCATCCTCGACGGGTTCGACCTCGGCGTGGGCATCCTGCACCCCCTGGCACGGGGCGACGAGGAGCGTCGCGTCATCATGAACTCCATCGGTCCGCTCTGGGACGGCAACGAGGTGTGGCTCGTCACGTTCGGCGGGGCGCTCTTCGCGGCGTTTCCCGTCGCCTACGCCGCCGCGTTCAGCGGCTTCTACGTCGCCTTCATGCTGCTCCTCTTCGCCCTCATCTTCCGCGCCGTCTCGCTCGAGTTCCGGAGCAAGCGCCGGGGGCGGCTGTGGCGCGGCCTGTGGGACTGGAGCTTCTTCGGCGCGAGCCTCCTGGCCGCCTTCCTCTTCGGCGTGGCGGTCGGAAACGCCATGCAGGGAGTGCCTCTCGGGCCGGACCGCGAGTTCGTGGGGGGCGTGCTGGACCTGCTCACGCCCTATCCCATCCTGGTGGGCGTCATGGTGGTGGCGACGTTCGCGATGCACGGGTCCATCTACCTCTTCCTCAAGACCGAGGGAGAGCTCCAGCTCCGCGTGCACGGCTGGATGTGGAGGACCTTCGGATTCTTCCTGGTGGCGTATCTCCTCACCACCATCTTCACGCTCGTGACCGTGCCACACGCCACCGAGAACTTCCGGGAGCTGCCGCTGGCGTGGATCGTGGTCGTCCTGAACGTGCTCGCGGTGGCGAACGTGCCGAGGGCGATCCACCGGGGGCGTCCCCTGGCGGCCTTCCTCTCCTCGGCGGCCGCCATCGCGGCGCTCTCCTTCCTCTTCGGAATGGCGCTCTTCCCCGACATGCTCGTCTCGAGCATCGACCCGGCCTACAGCCTGACCCTCTTCAACGCCGCCAGCTCCGAGGCCACGCTGCGGCTCATGCGGGCCATCGCGTTCATCGGCATGCCGTTCGTCCTCGGCTATACCGTGGTGATCTACTGGGTCTTCAGGGGGAAGGTGCGCCTGGACGAGCACAGCTACTGACCCGCCTCCCGCCGCGCCCCCGGCCGGAGAACGGCCGGGGGCGCGGGGAAGCGGGCCGGGAAGCGCCGGAGCGCGTCAGTCGTGCTCGATGCGGGTTCCGAGCACCTCCAGGAACCGGGCCAGCCACGCCGGGTGGGCGGGCCACGCCGGTGCCGTGACCAGCTTCCCGTCCGCGGTGGCGTCGCTCACCTCCACGTCCCTCCAGTCGGCGCCGGCGGCCCGCACCTCGGGCCCGCACGCCGGGTACGCCGTGCACGCCTTCCCCCGGAGCACGCCGGCCGCCGCCAGCAGCTGCGGGCCGTGGCAGATGGCGGCGATGGGCTTGTCCTCCCGGTCGAAGTGGCGCGCGATCTCCAGCACGTCCTCGTTCAGGCGTAGGTACTCGGGAGCCCGACCGCCCGGGACGACCAGGGCGTCGTAGTCCGACGGATCGACCGCGTCGAAGTCGGCGTTCAGCTGGAACCGGTGGCCGGGCTTCTCGCTGTAGGTCTGGTCACCCTCGAAGTCGTGGACTGCGGTGGCGACGGAATCCCCTGCCTTTCGATCCGGGCAGACGGCGTGGACCTCGTGGCCCACCATCCGCAGGGCCTGGAAGGGCACCATCACCTCGTAGTCCTCGACGTAGTCACCGACGAGCATCAGGATCTTCTTCGGCATGCGACCTCCTCGGGTTCGATG
>JASFUL010000354.1:0-6262 GCA_050050315.1 Gemmatimonadota bacterium | reverse complement strand
CCTCCCGGGCCGTCCGGCTGCGCCGGGCGGCGCTGTCCCGGGCGCGGGGACCGGCGGTCGGGGTCGCGGTCTTCGCCGCGTTCCTCGTGTCGTCGAGCCTGAACGTCGGGTTCCGGTACGCGCTGCCGGCGCTCCCGGGGCTGCTCCTGCTCACCGCGCTGGGACTCTCGCGCCTGTGGACGGTGGTGGGGTCCCGCCGACGGGTGGGCCTTCTCCTCCTGGCGGCGCTCTACGCCGGCTCGACGCTCTCGGTCTTCCCCTGGCTCCTCTCGTACCGGAGTGAGTGGTTCCGGGCCCGTCCGCCCGGGCGGGAAGCGCTCCTCGACTCGAGCCTCGACTGGGGCCAGGGTCTCCTGGCCCTCCGGGAGTGGATGGACGAGGAAGGGGTCGAGCGGGTGCGTCTTTCGTACTTCGGCTCGGCGCTGCCCTCGGGCTACGCCATCCGCTACGAGGCGCTTCCCAGCTTCCTCCGCCTCCCGGCGCAGCCGCCGGACCCGGCGGACTCGGCGGGCGGGGCCGCGCCCCCGGGGGAGCCCGGCGGCGTGGACCCGCCGGGCGGCCCGGGCCGGGGGCCGTGGACGGTCGTCTCGGCCACCAACCTCCACGGGCTCTATCTCCGCGGCGATCCCTTCGCCGCGTATCGGGAGCGGCGACCCGAGCGGGTGCTCGGAGGCTCGCTCTACGTCTACGGCCCGGCGCGTCGGTGAGGCCCTCGTCCGGGCGCCTCCCGGGGCCCGCCCCGAGCCCGCGGCGCCGGCGTCCCTTGCGAGCCCGCCCCCCGGCATGCCCTTTCGGGGGGCGGAGGAGCGCCTGACCCACGCCGAGACCGGACACGAGGCGGGACCCCATGCCCATCCAGACCGCCGTGAGCCGCCTGAAGCGGCGGCGCACCAAGATCGTCGCGACCCTCGGCCCGGCGTCGGCCACCCGGGAGCGCATCGACGCCCTGATCGCCGCGGGCGTCGAGGTGTTCAGGTTGAACTTCTCACACGGCAGCCAAGAGGGGCACGCGAACACCTTCCACACGGTGCGAGCCGCGGCCGACGCGGCGGGCCGGCCCGTGGCCGTGCTGGGTGACCTGTCGGGACCGAAGATCCGCGCGGGCCGCTTCCGGGGCGGGGCGATCGAGCTCGAGGACGGCGCCGCGGTCGTCGTGACGGTGCGGGACGTGGAGGGAGAGCCCGGGCTGATCCCGTCGGCCTACCCGGAGCTGGCCGACGACGTGGGGTCCGGGGACCGGATCCTCCTGGACGACGGGAACCTGGAGCTCCGGGTGGAGGCGGTGGAGGGGACGGAGATCCGGTGCCGCGTCGTCAGCGGGGGGCGGCTGAGCGACCGCAAGGGGATCAACCTGCCCGGCGTCTCCGTCTCGGCCCCGTCGCTGACGCCCAAGGACCGGGAGGACGCCGCCTTCGCGCTGGAGCTGGGCGTCGACTTCCTGGCGCTCTCCTTCGTCCGTCGGCCCGAGGACGTGGTGGCGCTCCGCGAGCTGGTGGCGGATCGGGATAATGGGGCGGCCCTCGTCGCGAAGATCGAGAAGCCCGAGGCGCTGGAGCGGATCGAGGAGATCCTGGAGGTCAGCGACGGGATCATGGTGGCCCGCGGCGACCTGGGCGTGGAGCTCCCCCCGGAGGCCGTGCCGATCGCCCAGACCCAGCTCGTCGACCTGGCGCGAACGCGGGGCAAGCCCGTGATCGTGGCCACCCAGATGCTGGAGTCCATGGTCCGCAACCCGAGGCCCACGCGGGCCGAGGTTACGGACGTCTCGGCCGCGGTCCGGAGCGGGGCCGACGCCGTGATGCTCTCGGCGGAGACCGCCACGGGGGACCATCCGGTGAGGGCCGTCGAGATCATGGACCGGGTGATCCGGGAGACCGAAGGGTACATGTGGCACCGGGCGGCGTTCGGATCGCTCGTGCCCTCCGGGGGGCCGGGTCCTGGCGGCGCGCCGGGAGGGTCGGGGTCGGACGTCGCGACGGATCCGGTCATGGCCGTCCACGAGGCGGTCTCCCGCGCCACGGGTCAGCTCTCCCGTGATCTCATGGTGCGGGCCATCGTCGTTCCCACGCGGTCCGGCTGGTCGGCGGCCATGGTCGCGGCCTCCCGGCCCCAGGCGCCGGTGGTGGCGGTCTCGTCGGAGGAGGGCACGTGCCGGCGCTCGAGCCTCCTCTGGGGGGTGGTCCCGGTACGATCCGAAGAGGCGGCCGACGACCCGGAGGGGCTGCAGGAGCTGGCGCGCCGCGTGGTACGCGAGACTGGACTCGCCGGCCCGGGAGACCACATTCTGCGGGTCTGGGGCTTCCATTCGGACGAACGACGGAACGTCCCGACGCTCAGCGTCCTGATGGTGTAGCCCTCCCCGCGACGAGGGAACGGCGGGGGCCGTCCCGGCGGGGATTCGAACGGTGGGCGCCCCTGGTGTATTATGTTGTAGGGACGACGCGACAACGGGATGGGGGATGAGGTGCTGACACGCTGTCTCTTCTGCCACGGGGAGTTTCCCCGGAACGGGCGGTTCCAGCACCTGCCCGTCGGCACCCGGATCGCCTTCGATCCGGATCGCGGCCGGCTCTGGGTCGTCTGCGAGCGGTGCAACCGCTGGACGTTGTGGCCCATCGAGGACCGCCACGAAGCGCTCTGGGAGCTCGAGCGCACCGCGCGGGACTCCGCCGTTCCGGTGGCCCACACCGCCAACGTCACCCTTCTCGAGACGAACGGGATTCTGCTGATCCGCGTCGGGGAGGCCGGACTCGCCGAGCAGGCGTGGTGGCGATACGGGCGGGAGCTGCAGAAGCGCAAGCGATCCTTCGAAGGGCCCACCTCGCGACTCACCGCCTACACCTTCGGCGCCTTCCGCTTCGTGGGTGAGCTCATCGGGTTCGCCGACCCCGACGTCGACATCACGTGGGACGACGCGCCGGTGACGGACATCCTGCGGTGGCGGCGCTTCGGGTGGGCCGCGTGGCACGGCCGCCGCATCTGCCCCTACTGTGGGAGCGCGCTCCGGGCCCTCCGCTACGACATGACGTGGTGGGTCTATCCGCTCCGCGGGCCCGACGGGCAGCTCGAGGTGGGGGTCCCGTGCCAGCGCTGCGACCCCTGGACGCCCGACAACCTGTACGTCATCGACGGACCGCAGGCCGAGAACGTCCTGCGCCGGTGCCTGGCCTACCAGAACATCAACGGCGCCGGCGAGCGGATGATCAAGGACGCCGCGCGCGTCATCGAGGAGAACGGCTCCGCCGGCGAGTTCACCCTCGACGCCGTGTCGCGGCGGGAGTGCCTCTGGAAGCTCGGCCGCACACGGGGCATCGCCCTCGAGATCGCCCTCAACGAGAGCGTGGAGCAGCGGCTCCTGGACCTCGAGGCCCGGGCCCTCGAGTTCCTCTGGAAGCAGGAAGAGGAGCTCGCGCGCATCATCGACGAGGAGCTCACGCCGCGCCGCGTCCTCGAGCGGCACCTCAGGCGCTTGCCCATCCGCCTCCGGCCCCGGCGCGAGCCCAGGATCCTCCGGCGGGCGCTGGAGGCGCGGTCGGAGTCCGGAGGGTAGCAGACGTGCGCCCGGGGATCCGTTTCCTGACGGCGGGGACGATCCTCTTCCTCGGCGGCGCGGCGATCCTCCTCCAGGCGGTGGAAGGGGGTCGGGAGACACGCTTCACGGCGGTCGGCATCGTGATCCTCTTCGCCGCGGTCGCCTGCCTCGGGATCGGGGCGTGGCGGATGCGGAATCGACCGGACTGGAGCCGCATCCAGGCGGAGCAGCGACTCTGGGAGAGCGGGCCCCTGGGGAGGCTCTGGCTGAGGATCCGCCGGGCTCTCCTGGGCCGCTGAGAGGCGCGCCCTCCCTCCCCGGAGCGGCCCGTATCCGGATGCTCGACGGCTCGTATGATGTCGTACGGGCGCCCTTGAACATTTCCTGCCGTGTCGGTTATCTGAAGTCCTGTGTGGAAGGGCAGCCGCCCGTCGCGCGGCCGGACCGGAGGGTTGGTCCGGCATCCCGCGGGGTGGTGGGGCGTTCCGGGTGTCTCTGGAAGACGGGAAGGAGCCGGATGTCGCTGGCGTATTTCGGACCCGAGGTAGTGGCGCCCATCGCGTCGCTCGCCGCCGGGCTCCTGGGGGTGCTCCTCCTCTTCTGGAGAAGGGCCGTCGCCGGGGTCAAGCGAGCGTTCCGGAGGGTGACCGGCTGGTTCCTTCGGGACGCCGATGGCGGACGTCGGAGGACCGGTCGGGGCGATCGGTGAAGCGGGTCGTCCTGGTCGGACTGGACGGATTCGACCCCCGCGTGGCGGAGCGGCTGATGGCGGCGGGACGACTCCCGGCGCTGGCGCGTCTGCGTTCGCGGGGAGGCTACGCCCGCCTGAACACGACCGCACCCGCCCAGACCCCCGTCGCCTGGTCGACCCTCGCCGTCGGGAGCAACCCGGGCGGACACGGGATCTTCGACTTTCTGCGCCGCAACCCGGAGACGTACGGTCCCGAGGTCGCGCTCCACTCCTACGAGCAGAAGAGCGCCTTCCTGCCGCCACGGGTGGTGAACTCGAGGCGCGGGCGCGCGGTGTGGGAGCGGCTCGGGGACGCGGGCGTGCCCTCGACGGTCCTCCGGTACCCGTGCACCTACCCGCCGGACCGGATCCCCGGCCGGATGATCGGAGGCGTGGGCGTCCCCGACGTCCGGGGAAGCTTCGGCACCGCGACCGTCTGGACGGCGGCCGTGGATACCTCCGAGGGGGAGGGCGAGCGGGTGGTGTCGATCGACGACGACCGGGATCGGGTCCGCACGTTCCTTCCGGGCCCCCTGCGTCCGGGGGGGGACGAGGTCCGTCTCGAAGTCGACATCGAGCGGATCGACCCCGACCGGGTCGTGGTGCACGTGCACGGCCGGGCGGTGGAGGTGGCGCGGGATACGTGGACCGAGTGGACGCCGGTGCGATTCAAGGTCGGGGTGCTCCAGTCCACGCGCGGCCTGGTGCGCTTCCGTCTCGTCGGAAGCGGGGAGTCCTTCGCGCTCTACGCCTCGCCGGTGAACTACGACCCCGAGGCCCCGGTCTTCCCGATCAGCCACCCGTGGGAGTACGCCGCCGATCTGGGCCGTGAGCTGGGTCCCTACCACACGCTCGGGATGGCCGAGGACCACGGCGGCCTCCTGAACGGATGGCTGAGCGAGGAGGTCTTCCTCGGGCAGGCGGCCGAGGTGTTCGCCGAGCGCCTCGCCATGCTGAGGCTGGAGCTGGATCGGCTCGACGAGGGGCTGCTGGTCTGCGTCTTCGACACGCCCGACCGGATCCAGCACATGATGTGGCGCTTCACCGAGCCCGAACATCCGGCCAACCAGGCGTGCGGCTTCGAGCCCCACCTCGCCGGCGCCATCGACGAGCACTACGCGACGTGCGACGCGGTGGTGGAGGAGGTGCTCGAGCGGGCGGACGACGAGACGCTGGTCCTGGTCGCCAGCGACCACGGCTTCCGGAGCTTCCGGCGGCAGCTGGATCTGAACGCGTGGCTCCGGGACGAGGGACTGCTGGTCCTCGGCGACGGCGCCGGGGGGCGGGTCGGGCTCGACGACGTGGACTGGGACCGTACGCGCGCGTGGACGGTCGGCCTCGGCGGCGTATGGCTGAACGTGAGAGGACGGGAGGCGAGGGGGATCGTCGAGCCGGACGACGCGCCGGCGCTCCGGGACCGGATCGCACGGGCGCTCGCCGGGCTCGCCGATCCCGGGACCGGTGCGACGGCGGTCCGGCGGGCCTGGTCCAGGGACGAGCTGTACCGGGGTCCGTTCGCGGACGAGGCCCCGGACGTGGTGGTCGGCTGCGGCGACGGCTACCGGATCTCGTCCCGCAGTGCCCTCGGAGGCGTGGGCGCCGAGCCGTTCAGCGACAACCGGAAGCGCTGGGCCGGCGACCACGTGATGGACCCGGAGCTCGTGCCGGGCGTGCTCTTCGCGAACCGGGCGCTCGGGTCCGGGTCGCCCGGGCTGGTGGACGTGGCACCGACCATCCTGCGGGCCCTCGGCGTGCCGGTCGAGGCGGAGATGGAGGGAGAGTCCCTCCTGTGAAGATCATGGTGCTGGGACTCGACTGTGCCGCGCCGGAGGTGCTGTTCGGCGACCCGGAGCTGCACAACGTCCGGAGGCTCATGGAGGTGGGGTGCTGGGGGCGGCTCGAGAGCGTGGTCCCCCCCATCACGGTACCGGCGTGGATGTGCATGGCGACGAGCCGAGATCCGGGGTCTCTGGGCGTGTACGGGTTCCGGAACCGGATCG
>JASFUL010000353.1:0-6275 GCA_050050315.1 Gemmatimonadota bacterium | reverse complement strand
ATGAGCACAGCAGGAGGCGGGACGTGTCACCGGCATCGGACGCGTTGACCCCGGTGGAGGTGCTGACGCTGGCGGCGCTGGCCGACCGGCCCCGGTACGGCTACGAGCTCGTCGAGCGGATCGAGACGCTGAGCGGGGGCCGGGTGACGGTCCGGCCCGGAAACCTGTACCGGGTGATCCACCGGCTGGTGGGCCGGGGCCTGGCGGAGGAGGTGCGACACGCGCCGGGCCAGGAAGTGGATCCGCGCCGACAGTACTTCGGCGCCACGGAAGCGGGACGACGGGAGGCGGCCGGCCAGCTGGCCATGTACGCCCGTATCCTCGAAGGGACGCCCGACCTCGGAAAGGCCCTGGGCGATGCCTGACGACCCTGGCGGCCCCCGGGGTGGCCCGGGGCCACCGGATCCCGCCCGGACCCGGGCGTGGCGGCTGCTGCGACGGCTCCTGCCGCGATGGTTCCGGGACCGGTACGGCGACGCGCTGGTGCGACTCCACGCGGCGAGGGTCGGCTGGCCGGCCGGCACGGGTGCGGCCCGGGCGCGCTTCTGGGTGGCGGTGGCGTGGGACGCCCTCGTGACGGGGGTCCAGACCCGCATCGGCGGCGACGCGGCGGAGTCGGGTGCAAGCGGGACGGGCACGACCACGGGGGTCGCGCCCGGAGATTCCACGGACGGGGGGAGGATGACGATGTCCCTGAGCGGAATGGTCTTCGATCTGCGCGTGATGAGCCGGGCCCTTCTCCGGAAGCCGGGCTACGCGGCGACGGTCGTCGTGATCCTGGGTCTCGGGATCGGCGTGGCGGCCGCGATCTTCAGCCTGGTGTACGCGTCGCTCCTCCGTCCCCTGCCCTACCCGGAGCCGGACCGCGTCGTCCAGGTGAGGGACGCCTACCGCCCCACGGGGGGCTCGGGCGGCATGTCGCCGCCCAACTACCTCGACCTCCGGGAGAGGACACGCACGCTGGAGAGCTTCGCGGCCTACGCGTACGCGTCGCTGAACATGGCCACCGAGGCGTCGCCGGAGCGCGTGCCCGGCGTCCGGGTCACGCCGGACTTCCTCTCCACCCTCGGGATCCGACCGGCGGAGGGGCGGAGCTTCCGGGACGACGAAGGCCTCACGGTCGAGGCCCACGTGGCGCTGGTCTCGCACCGCATCTGGGTGGATCGGTTCGGCGGTGGGGATCTCCGGAACCGGACGGTCCGGCTGAACGGCGAGCCCTTCGACGTGGTGGGCGTGCTCCCGGCGGACTTCTGGTTTCCCGGCGACCCGGAAATCCTCGTGCCGCTCGGGTGGCGTGCCGACGACATGCCCGAACGGGGCTCTCGCCAGATCGAGGGCCTGGGTCGGCTCGCGCAGGGCGGGTCGCTGGCGGGCGCCCAGAGCGAGCTGCGAGCGATCTTTGCGGAGGTGGCCGACGAGTTCCCCGGGGGCAACGACGGGTGGACCGTGCGCCTCCTGCCCATGGCGGAGTACGCCCTGGGCCGGAACCGGGAGGCGTTCCAGTTGCTGGGGGGAGCCGCCCTCTTCGTGCTCCTGATCGGCTGCGTCAACGTCGCGAACCTCATGCTGGTGCGAGCGGAGCGGCGGCAGCGCGAGACCGCGGTGCGCGCGGCGCTGGGGGCCGGTCGACGGCGGATCGGCCGCTACTTCCTGGGAGAGAGCCTCCTCCTGACGGCGGCCGCGTGGGTGCTCGGCCTGGCAATCGCGTGGGCGGGCAGCCGCGCGCTGGTGGCCCTCTGGGGAGGCGGCCTCCCGCGCGCGTCCGACGTGGGGATCGACGGGACCGTGCTGGCGTTCACGGCCGCGCTGGCCCTCGCGGTCGCTCTGCTCGTGGGGGTGGTCCCGACCCTCAGGATGGACATGCGCCGCATCTACGGCACGCTGCGTGAAGGAGGCTTCACCGGCGCGGACCGGAGCCGGACCCTCCAGAAGGTGCTGGTGAGCGCCGAAGTCGGCCTCTCGGTCATGCTGGTGGCCGGAGCGGGCCTGCTCCTGCACAGCTCGTGGAAGGCGAGCCGCATCGACACGGGGGTGGATCTCGAGAGGGCCGCGATCTTCCGCGCGCAGGTGCCGTCCGACGCCTCGCGCGAGGCAGCCGACATCGTCGACTTCTACCGTCGGGCCGTGGACGGGATCGGGCGCATCTCGGGCGTGGAGGCAGTGGGCATCACCGACCGTCCCCCCCTCCTCGGCGGGTACAACATCACCACCCTCCAGTCGCCCGTGGACCCGGACCTCGAGTCCTCCTTCGTCGAGATCCGGCGCGTGACGCCCGGCTTCTTCGAGGCCGCGGGCATCCCGCTCCTCCGGGGGAGGGCGCTGACCCGGACGGACGGGGCGACCGAGGCCCAGGTGGTCGTCATCAGCGACCGCCTCGCGGAGGATCTCTTCCCGGACGGGAACGCCGTGGGCCAACGCATCCACCCCGGATGGAACGAGGAGGGCTACGAGGTGGTCGGCGTCGTGGGCAGCGTGCGGGAGTGGGGCGTCCTGGGCCAGACGCGCCCGGCGTTCTACTGGCCCTACCCGGTCCCCAACGCGAACCCGTCCATGACCTTCGTCATGAGGACGACGGGGGACGATCCGCTGGAGATCATCCCGGACGTGCGGGCGGTCCTGGCCGACATCGACCCGACCATCCCCATCTACAGCGTGGCGACGCTGGAAGAAGTCGCGACCGGGACGCTCGGGAGCCGCCGCCTCGCGACGAACCTCTTCGCCACGTTCGGCGTCCTCGCCCTCGTCCTTGCCGCCGCCGGAATCTTCGGCGTCCTCGCGTACTCGGTGGAGCAGCGCACACGGGAGATCGGAATCCGGATCGCGATCGGGGCCGGCGCGCCCAGGGTGATCCGGGAGGTGGTGGCACAGGGCCTTCGGCTGGTCGCCGTGGGTCTTCTCGCGGGCGTGCTGGGTGCCCTCCTGGGAACGCGCCTGCTGGCCGACCTCCTCTACGCGGTCGAGCCCCGGGACGCGCTCACGCTGTCGGCCGGGGTGGCGGTGGTGCTCGGGGCGTCCCTGCTGGCGACGTGGCTCCCGGCGCGACGGGCTGCCCGCATCGAGCCTTCGACCGCGCTGCGCACCGAGTAGCCGTCGATCCTCAGCCCCCGAACCGGAGGAGGAGGGTCGCCGTCCCTCCCACCCCTCCGGGATGCACCACATACAGCCGGTCGTACTCGTCGTCGGCGATCGGGGCGCCCGGGTCGCCCCCGAGATGCGCCACGAGCTCCGGCGTCGTGTTCGAGTGCCCGACCACCACCACCAGGCCCCTCCGCTGCAGGAGCTCCCGGGCCACCTCGTCGAGACGCCGCGCGTCGTAGATCTCGACCTCCACGCCCGACGCACGGGCCAGCGGCGCGGCGGTGTCGCGCGTACGGCGGTAGTCCGTGCTGAGGACGACCGAGACGCCGGAGCGCCCCAGCATGCGCGCCAGCGCCTCCGCCCGCGCCCGGCCTTCCGCCGTGAGCGACGGGTCCTCCGGGTCGTCGTCGGACTTTTCGGCGTGCCGCACCAGGACGATGATGGGGGCGGTGTCGGCGACCGGCGCCCGGACGGGGAGCCCCTCCGTCTCAGCCGACACGACCCCCGCGGAGGTCGCCGGGGGAACGGCTCCGGCCGCGAGCGCGGGAGCCCGGGCGACCCCGGCCGCGGATCCGTGCGCGCCGGCGCCCGACGCCGCGACGAGGACGAGGGAGAGGCATGCGACGAGTGGTCTCAAGAGATGGCTCCATCGGATGGGAAACTCGGGGTCCAATGGGGTGCGGTCCGGTCGCCGGGTCAAGGGTGACGTACAACGGTGGCGCCCGCCCGGGTCACCCACGGACGTGATGCGGAACGAACGCGAGGACCCGGTCTCCGACCGGGAGCTGGCCGACCGGATCGTCGCCACCGGTGACGAGGCCGCGTTCAGGCTCCTGTACCGGCGCCACACGCCCCGCCTCTGGCCCACCGTGCTGCGGATCCTCGGCGGCACCGACGCCGAGTCCGAGGCGGAGGACGTGATCCAGGAGACGTGGATCCGGGCGGTGTCCAACCTCTCGCGCTTCCGCTGGGAGGCGGCGTTCCGCACCTGGGTCACCGGCATCGCGGTGAACCGGTGTCGGGAGGCTCTGCGGAAGCGGGGCCGGCGCCGAGAGACGTCGACGGAGCTGCTGCCGCCCGGGGCGGTGGGGGGCTCCACGCGGCCCGACCCGGGAAGGCGGATGGACCTGGAACAGGCCATCCGGGCCCTTCCCGACGGCTATCGCACGGTGCTCGTGCTCCACGACCTGGAAGGGTTCACCCACCCGGAGATCGCGGAGCGGCTCGAGATCGCGGTCGGCACCTCCCGCAGCCAGCTCCATCACGCGCGGCGGGCGGTCCGCCAGCATCTCTCGGCCGGATGAGCCGGCAACGGAGGACAGGATGACGCAGGACGGAATCGAGTGGACGGACGAGGAGCGGGCGGCGCTGGAGCGGCTCGGTCGGCCGTCGGACCCCGGTCGGCTCCTGGAAGAGAAGACCGTGCGTGCGCTCCGGGAGCGCGGGCTCCTGGAAGCCCCGGAGGAATCCCACGGAGCCTCGGACCACCGGCCTTCCGGTGGGGCTCGGCACGGGACGGGACCGAGACGGGCCCACCCCGCGTGGTGGGCCGCCGGAATCGCCGCCGCCCTGGCGCTCTTCCTCGGGGGCATGAGCGTGGGACAGTGGCGCGCCGCGAGCTCGACCCGGGAGCTGGCGCAGGCCCTGCGGGCCGTGGATGCGGCCGAGCGCGCGTCCCTCGTACAGCGCACGGGCAGCCTCTGGGTGGAAGCGCTGGCGGGTCTGGCCGAGCTGCAGGAGCGGGGGGAGGACGAGGCGGTGGAGACCGGCAGCGAGGTCGCCCGCGCCGCCCTGAGGGCGGCCGCCCTGGAGCTGGCCCGCCTCCACCCGGACGACATCCGCTACGCGCGGATCCTCTCGACGCTCCACCCCCCGGAGGAGGGGGGCGCGGGCAGCGAGACACGAGAGCGGGTCGAGCAGGTGATGTGGTTCTGAGGACACGACGATGACGACGTACGCAACCGGGAGAGGGTCGGCCCCACGACCGGGCCCGGAGGGAGACACGATGAGGACGTGGAAGACGCAGACGGGAGAACGCGGCGACCGGGCGGGTCTCCGGAGACGGAGCATCGCGACGCTCGTCGCCGCGGCGGCGCTCGCGGCGCCGGTCGCCGGACCCGGCGCGCGGGCCCTCGGACAGGAGCCCGCTCCCCCGCGCCACGCGGAGCCGGACCGCTGCGGCGCGCCGTGGACGGCCCTGGGCATCGGGAGCATTTCGTGCACGGCGTGCTCCATCGGCTGGGGACGGAACACCGAGCCGTCGGCGAGCTTCGGCGTCGAACCGGAGATCGGCCCCACCGACCCACGGGTCGCCGAGGGTGACCTCGTGCGGCGAGGGGACCGCCTCGTGGCCGTCGACGGCGCGTTGATCACGACCGCCGCCGGTGTGGCGAACCTGTTGGGCGTGCGACCGGGACAGGGGGTGGTGTTGCGCGTGCGGCGGGACGGGCGGACCCGTGACCTCCGCGTCGTCGCGGGGGACCCGTGCGACGTGGAGCCTCCCCCGCTGCCCTCCCCGGCCCCCGAAGCGCCGCTGCCCCCCGTTGCGGAGCCGGCCCCGGAGCCCCTCCCGCCGCCGGCCGCGCTGACCCCCCTCCCCGCTCCGGCGGCGCCCTCGGATCTACCTCCCCGGGCCCGCCTCGGCTTCGCCTTCTCGTGCTCCGAGTGCGGAATCCGCGAGGGCCGCTGGTTCTTCTCCGCGCCGCCGACGGTGACCGGCGTCGAGCGGGACAGCCCGGCCTGGGCCGCGGGGTTCCGCCCCGGCGACGAGATCGTCGCGGTGGAGGGACGGGGGCTCACCTCCGAGGCGGGGCAGCGGGCGTTCGGGGACATCACGCCCGGGGACCGGGTCCGCTGGCAGGTGCGACGGGACGGTGCCCTCCGCACCCTCGTGCTGACCGCCGAGCCGAAACCGACTCGCCCCGCCCCCGCACCCCGCCCGGAGTTGCCGCCCCGGGCCGTCGCCACCGGCATCGGTCGCGCCCCCGAGGTCGCGGACGTGCTCCGTTACCAGGGGAGCGTCGGCGACGTCGACGTGGAAGTCCGGGGGGCCCCCGTCACCGTCAACGTCGTCGAGGAGGACGGAGAGATCGTCATCCGGACCTCCGACACGCTCATCCGGTTGCGCAAGGCCGGTGGGGGCTGACGCCTCTCACCGGCCAGCCCCCTCGCGGGAGCGCTCGTCCCGGGCCCGTCGA
>JASFUL010000352.1:0-6275 GCA_050050315.1 Gemmatimonadota bacterium | reverse complement strand
GTCCCACTTGCTCCGGTCACCGCTCGTTCTCGCGGCCGACATGACCGCGTCGGACGCTCTCGCTCGCGTGCGCGTGTGGCCGGTCCACGCGGCCGTGGTCGTACGTCGACAGCTCTCTCTCGATCTCCTGTTCTACACGTTCGCGGTGCGGGAGCTGGCGGCGGAGCTCGCGGGCGCCCCGGCCTCCCAGGCTCTCGAGACGGCGCTCCGGCTGGACGGGAGGCCGCCCGCCCCGACCCGTGATCTGGCGGACCCGGGCGCGCCCGGGGAGAACGGGTTCGAAGGAGTCCTGCTCGACGGCGTCTCCATCCTAGGCGTGCAGGCGCCGGAACGTCCGGACGCGGACGCGGTCATGGTGTTCTCGAAGGGGATTCTGGAGGATCACGCGCCGGCGCCTCCGGCCCAGGCCCCCGACGAGACGATGGAGGACCTGGAGGGCGCGCCCGCGACGCCCGCGGCGTCACCCGAGCCCGACCGTCAGGCCTCACCGAGCGACCCTGGATCGAGACAAGGGTACACGCGCGGGATCCGTCCCCCTCCGTCCGGGCCGGGGGAGTACACGCGGGTGATCCGGGGGGCCGAGCCACGACCGGACTTCGAGGGCGAACCGCCCCCGGAGAGCGCCGGCTCCAGGGGAGGGTTCCTCTCGCGGCTGCTGGGGGGCGGCCGGGGAGGTCCGACGCGGAGCGCGGGGAGCGCCCCGGGCGGGGGCGGCAAGCCGATCCCACCCCCCTCGGCAGCGGAGCCGGACGCGCCGTCGACCGGATCGGGATCACGACCCGCGGGCTCGCGGTCGGGCGAGGGCGTCGCGCCCGGGGTGGAGCCGTCGCCGCAGACGCGCTTCGAGGCCCATCCCCTCCTCGAGACCGACAAGGACGTGCTCGAGCCCGGGGAGCCGTTCGATCTCGTGATCGGGCTGGCGCGCGAGGCGGTAGAGGGCGTCAGCGGCAGCATGGTGAGCGCGGCGGTGCCCGCCGACGCCGAGCACCTGGACTTCGACGTCCAGGTGGTGGCCGACGAGTTCGAGGCCCCCGCCGGGTGGTACTTCAGGCTGCGGGTCTCGGTAGCGGACCCCGGGAGCGCGCGGATCGCGGTGCCGCTGGTGGCGCCCGGCGGAACGGCCGTGCGGCAGTCGCTGCTCGAGGTGCACTTCTCCCACGGAGGGGTGCCGGCCGGGGTCGCGTTCCGCCGCGTCGCCGTGCGTCCCGCGGGGGTGGAGCGGGTGGAGGAGGGGGGTGGTGAAGCGTCCGCCGCGGCTCACGGACACGCCGTCCCTTGGTTGCAGCCGACCTCCTCCCCCGACCTCCTCGTCGACCCGGCCGATCCTCCTCCCGACCTGTGGATCACCATCTCGAAGCCGGACGGGAACGAGGCCACCGGGCGCTTCGTGTGGAGCTTCCAGTCCCCGCACCCCATCGAGCTGCCCCGGGAGCCCATGCCCATGGACCTCGGCGACGACGCGCGGACCTTCGCCGGCCGGATGATCCGCCTCGTGGCGGAGAACGAGGGGTCCGAGTTGCTCGACGAGGCCCTGGGAGGGCTCGGAATGCAGATCCGTGACAAGGCCCCGGCCGAGCTCGGTCCCGTTCTCGATCGACTGCACGCTCACGTGCGGGACGCTTCCGGACGACCCGCGACAATCCTGCTCCAGAGCGCCGAGGCCCACGTACCGTGGGAGCTGGCCGTGCTCGAGAACCCGCCGGACGCGGACCGTCCCCCGTTCCTCGGGGCGCAGTTCGCCGTCGGGCGT
This sequence comes from Gemmatimonadota bacterium, assembly GCA_050050315.1. Classification (GTDB taxonomy): domain Bacteria; phylum Gemmatimonadota; class Gemmatimonadetes; order Longimicrobiales; family Gaopeijiaceae; genus JASFUL01. The sequence continues at coordinate 4,525 of JASFUL010000352.1, read as the reverse complement.
TGGCTCCTCGGCCCACGCTCGGTGCGCGTGCCCCCGGCGAGGGAGGTGGCCGTGCGCTCCATGGCCGTCGTCGTGGGAGACTACAAGAGCAGTCGCCGCCTCCGGCCGCTGCCCCAGGCCGAGGCGGAGGGAGAGACGCTCGCGGACCGCTACGGAGCGCACAGGCTCGCCGCGACGGCGCCGGAGCTGAACCTGCTCTTCGGTGGGGGTCCGGACACCGGCGTCGACGCCATCCACTTCGCCTGTCACGGAGAGGTCGATCCGAACGACGCGGCCACGGGCAAGGTCTTCCTCAACGACGATCAGCCCCTGGACCCCGTCCACTTTCTTCAGGCCCGGGTAGGCCGGACCCACGAGCCATTCCTCTTCCTCAACGCGTGTCAGGTCGGTCAGGCGGGAGAATCCCTGGGCGACTACGCCGGCTTCGCGGGTAGCTGCCTGCGCAACGGCTTCCGGGGCTTCGTCGCGCCCCTCTGGTCCGTCGACGACGGCATCGCCCACGCCATCGCCCTCGACTTCTACGAGCGGGCGTTCGGGCCGGACGACGGCGCGCCCACGCCCGTGGCCGAGGTGCTGAGGGACGTCAGGGCACGCTTCCCCGAGGACGTCGACATCCCGCCGTCCACCTGGCTGGCCTACGTCTTCTACGGCAACCCACGACTGATCCTCCGGAGGGCGTGATGGACCGCTTCGAGCTCCACGAGGGGGGCGCGCCCGTCCACCTCGGCACCGGGTACACGCTGCGGACGCCCGGACTGGACGGCACGGCCGAGGTCTTCGTCCCCCGGCGAGGCCAGGCGGTCAGCCGGGCGGCGGCCCCCGCCACGCCCGAGCTGGAGGCCGCCTTCGCCAGCACCGACGTGGAAGAGGCTGCCACGATCGCGCTGGACGCCCGGCCTTCCGGAAGGCCCGCGGCCGGCGTCACCCTCCGCTCGGCCTCGGGCGAGGACGCGCTGGAGCTCGAGGTTCCCGACCTCGGCCCGGAGCGCGGCCAGATGCTGCTGGCCGTGGACTCCAACGGCGTCGTCACGTGGCACTTCCCGGTCGGCGAGCCCGAAGGCGCGGGCGCGGCCACCACACGGGGCGGCGGCCCCACACGACGCTTTCTGATCCCGAGCGAGCCGGTGCCACCTCCCGCGTCTCCCGCGACCCATCGCGGCTTCGTCGGCGCCGTGGGGCGAAAGCTGCTCAAGGTGCTGGTCTATCCGATCACCGACGACCTGGTGGGAGCGGCCGGCAACGCGTTCGCGGCCAGGTGGGAAGCCGGCCATCGACCGTACCGGGTGCGTCGCTTCGGGGCCGACGGATACACGGACGCCGACGTCCCCGACCTCGACCCGGAAGGCTGGGCGACGCTCTCGGGGCGCCCCGCGCTCCTCTTCGTCCACGGGACCTTCAGCACGTCCCACGGCGCGTTCGGCGACCTCCCCAGGGAGCTACTCGCCGAGCTCGAGCGTCGCTACGAGGGTCGCGTCGTCGCGTTCGACAACCACACGCTCTCGGAGGATCCGGAGCGCAACGCCGAGAAGTTCCTCTCCCTCGTCCCCGCCGGAGTGGAGCTCGAGCTGGACGTCGTGTGCCACAGCCGGGGGGGGCTGGTCACCCGGGAGCTCGCGGCACTGGGCGCGGCCTCGGGGGAACGGGTCACGGTGCGCCGTGGAGTGTTCGTGGGGGTGCCCAACGCGGGCACCGCGCTGGCCGACCCGGACCACATGACGCACATGATCGATCGGTTCACGACGGCCGTGGCCCTCCTGCCGGCCGGTCCCGTGACCGAGATCATGGAGGGGGCCATCACGGCGGTGAAGGTGATCGGCCACGGCGTCGTGGGCGGGTTGCCCGGGCTCGCCGCCATGCGCCCCGGCGGCGACTTCCTGCAGCGTCTGGCTGCCGAGGACGCCTCCGGGGAGTGGTATGCGATCACGGCCGACTACGAGCCCCCGGCCGACACGCTGGCCCGCCTGGTCCGCAACGTCGCCGTCGACATGGCGGTGGACCGGGTGTTCGAGAAGGCGCCGAACGACCTGGTGGTGCCCACGACCGGGGTCTTCGACGTGGCGGACGCACCGGGCTTCCCCATCCCGGAGGACCGGGTCCACCGATTCGAGGCCTCGGCCGGCGTGACCCACACGACCTATTTCGCGGAGCCCGGAACGGCCCGTGCCCTGGAGCGCTGGCTGCGGGCCTGAGCCCGACGAGGAGCGAGGATGGCGGAACGCTACGAGAACTTCGACCTCGAGATCCGCGGAGGAGAGGACGGCTACACGATCCACGTGACCGCTCCCGCCGGGCGAGTGACCGTGCCGTTCCGCGTCCCGCTGACGGAGCAGGAGCTGAGGATCCTCGGGCTGACGGTCGTCCGTGGACGGAAGACCCGCGCGCTGGCCTCGACCCGGGAGGTGGACGAGGTCAAGGAGTACGGCCAGCGGCTCTTCGACGGGGTCTTCACCGGCGACGTCCTCGCCACCTATCACGCCAGCCTGAGCCAGCTCCGCTCCCGGCACGACACGGGGCTGCGCATCCGGCTGCGCCTGGCGGACGCCCCCGAGCTGGCCCAGATCCCGTGGGAGTACCTCTACGACGCGGCCAACCGCCGCTTCGTCGCCCTCGAGGACGAGACCCCCGTGGTCCGCTATCTGGACCTGCCTCTCCCCGCGGGCCCGCTGAAGGTCGAGCCTCCCCTCAACGTGCTGGTGATGATCTCGAGCCCGTCCGACGTGGCGCCGCTCGACGTGGACGAGGAGTGGACCCGGCTCAACCAGGCCCTGGGCGACCTCGTCCGGAGCGGTCACGTGCGCCTCGACCGCCTCGACGACGCCACCGTCCCGGGGCTCCGCTGGAAGCTGAAGGAGGAGGACTACCACGTCTTCCACTTCATCGGGCACGGGGGGATGGACGCCCCGAGCGGCCGCGGCGTGTTGATCTTCGAGGACGAGGAGCGCCGCTCCGACCCGGTGGACGCCGAGACCGTCGCGGGGCTGCTGTCGGCCGAGCGGACGCTGCGCCTGGCGGTTCTGAACGCGTGCGAGGGGGGCCGTGCCGGCCCGTCGGACATCTACGCGGGAACGGCCCAGACCCTGGTGCAGCGCGACGTCCCCGCCGCCATCGCCATGCAGTTCGAGATCAGCGACGAAGCGGCCATCACCCTGACCCACGACTTCTACAAGGCCCTCTCGCTGGGAGACCCGGTCGACGCGGCCCTCACCGAGGCGCGTCGGGGGCTGCGCTGGGAGAAGCGCAACGAGCTCGAGTGGGGGACGCCGGTCCTCTACACGCGCACCGGCGACGGCCGTCTGTTCGACGTCCGAGGGGAAGCCCGGGCACCCGACCCCTCGACCCTGCCACCCACGCCCGCTCCGGACCTCGCGGTGCCGGGCGACGCTGCGGAAGAGGGCGGGGGCGGGGCGAGCAGGGAGCGACGAATCGCGGAGCTCATCCACGAGAGCCAGCTGGCCGTCTATGCCGAGCGCTGGGGCGACGCCGCGCGCCTGCTGGACGAGGTGCTCGACGTGGAGCCGGGGCACGCGGAGGCGACGGAGCGTCTGGCCGCGGTCCGGCGCCAGGAGGAGCTGGCCACCCTCTTCCGGATCGCCTCGGACCACCGGCAGGCCGGGCGGCTGGACGCGGCGCTGGACGGATTCCGGAAGGTCCGGGAGATCGACCCCGGATACCGCGGCGTGGAAGGTCAGATCGAGACCCTAGAGGAGGAGCGGCGCGCGCCGCGCCACGCCGATGCCGCGCCGCCGCGACCGGCCGCCACGGGCCGGCGCGGGAAGCGGTGGTCGCGCCTCGCGATGGGGGCGGGCGCGGTGGGGCTGGTGGCGCTGGGCGGGTGGTGGCTCGGGTGGTTCGACTTCGGCGACGACTACGTCTACGAGTCGCCGACGTTCGACACGGAGGCGCTCCCGGAGTACCAGGCGGCGACCGAGCCCGAGCCCGGGCTTCTCGACCCCGGGGACGTGTCCGCGCGCGCCGACGCGGAGGCCCCCGGCGGGGAAGCCCTCGGCGACGCACCCCCGTCGGTCGCGCCGCCCAGGGTCCGCGACGCCGAGGCGCGGGAGCTCGGGCTCGGTCCCGTCGGGCAGCCCATCACCGGGCGTCTCTCGTCGGGGCAGACGGTCACACACGACCTCACCCTCCAGGCCGGCAGCGTGTACGTCATCGGCGGCTCCTGCGACGGCGCCTGCGAGGACCTCGACCTCGGCCTCAGCGAGCTCGGAACCCTCATCGCGATCGACGAGCAGATCGACGCCGAGCCCGTGCTCACGATCACGGTCATCGCCACCAACGCGTACCAGCTCCACGTGTCCATGCCGAGCTGCCGCCAGGCGACCTGCCAGTACCGCGTGCAGGCCTACCGCTGACGACACGCCGGCCCCCGGCCGATCCTTCGCCGGGGGCTGGGTCGGGGTTATTTTCCAGTCGGATCCAGCACTGATCCCACGTGGGCTCTCCTGCCCGCCGGAGAGGCCGCGCGCGGACGTTCCTCCTTCCCGGAGCCGCGCATGCTGGAGCGGATCCTCGT
>JASFUL010000351.1:0-6277 GCA_050050315.1 Gemmatimonadota bacterium | reverse complement strand
TACGAGCGGGAGGCGGGCGCGTTCGGGCTCAACACGCGGTTCCGGTGGACCTTCGATCCCCTCGGCGACCTGTTCGTGATCTACAATCACAACTCGCTGGACCTGCCGGGTTCCGGGTGGGAAACCCGGTCCGGCGGGCTCCTCCTCAAGCTCCAGTACGCCCTCCGGTACTGAGCTCGACGTTGCGACCCTGGGGCCCTGTCTCCATCCTGATGCACCCCCCAGCAACGGAGGACTGCGCATGCGCAGGACGGCCGTGAGGCCCCGATGGTAGAGCCGCCCCAGCCAGCCGTCGGCGACTACGCGGTCCTCGGCGATTGCCGGACCGCCGCGCTGGTCTCCCGCGCCGGCTCGGTCGACTGGTACTGCATCCCCCGCTTCGACGGCCCGTCCGTCTTCGGCGCCCTCCTCGACCCCGACGCGGGGCGCTTCAGCGTCTCCCCTCGGGCCGCGCGGGAGACGTCCCGCCGGTACCTCCCGGAAACGAACGTCCTGGAGACCACCTTCCGGTGCCCGGACGGCACGGTTCGCCTGACCGACGCCATGACGGTGCCCCGGCACCCCGAGAACCGCCGCGGGCTCGAGCCCGATCACGAGATCCTGCGCCGGGTCGAGTGTCTGGCGGGCGGGGTGGAGGTAGAGGTCCTGTGCGATCCCCGGGTCGACTACGGCCGCAGGACCCCGGCGGCGACGGCGATGGGCCGGGCCGGCGTGCTCTTCGACGGGGGCGCGGACGCCCTGGTGCTCGCGTCGGAGATCCCGCTCGCTCCGCGCGCCGGGGCGCCCGGATGGTCCGGTGTTGCCAGGTTGCACGCCGGCGACGTCCGATACCTGTCGTTGTCCAGCGAGAACGCGGCTCCCGTGCCCCTGCCCCCCCTCGGCGGGGCCGCGGAACGACGCCTCGACGACACCGCCGGCTGGTGGCGGGAGTGGATCGGCCCGTGCACCTACCGGGGGGCGTACACGGACGCGGTGATCCGCAGCATGCTGACGCTGAAACTCCTGGCCTTCCCGCCCTCTGGCGCCATCATCGCGGCGGTCACCACCTCCCTGCCGGAGGCGCCTTCCGGCAGCCGCAACTGGGACTACCGCTACTGCTGGCTGCGGGACGCGTCCATGACGATGGAGGTCCTCCTCCACCTCGGCTTCCCCCGGGAGGCCGAGGCGTTCCTCGGCTGGCTGATCCACGCCACGCGGCTGACGCGCCCGGAGCTCCGCGTCCTCTACGACGTGTTCGGGCGGGCGCCGGTCACGGAGACCGAGCTGACCCACCTGTCCGGGTACCGGGGCGCCCGGCCCGTGCGCGTGGGAAACGGCGCGGCCCGACAGGTCCAGCTGGATATCTACGGAGAGCTCCTCGCCGCGGCCCGAGCCTTCGTCGAGGAAGGCGGGCGCCTGGACCGGGTCGAAGGGGACCTTCTCGCAGGAATGGGCGAGACGGTGTGCAAGCGGTGGCGCGAGCGGGACCAGGGGATCTGGGAGGTCCGTGAGCCCCGTCGTCACTGGACGCTGTCCAAGGCGATGTGCTGGATCGCGCTGGACTGCCTGCTGTGGCTCCACGACCGCGGCGCACTACGACTGCGACGCCCCCGGGAGGAGGTGGAGGAGGAGAAGGCCGGGATCCGGGCAGCCGTCGAGGAGCGCGGCTGGAACGGGACGCGGGGCGCCTACGCGGCGTGGCTGGACGGGGAGCCCACCGACGCGGCGCTCCTCCTGCTCGGCATCGCCGGCTTCGAGGCCCCGGACGGCGAGCGCATGAGACGAACGCTGGAGCGCGTGGACGAAGAGCTGGGAACGGACGGGCTGCTGTACCGCTACCGCTACGACGACGGTCAGCCTGGACGGGAGGGAGCCTTCGGGATCTGCACCTTCTGGCGGGCGGAGCTCCTGGCTCGCCAGGGTCGGGTGGACGAGGCGTGCCGGAGCTTCGAGCACGCCTGCTCCTTCGCCAACGACGTCGGCCTCTTCGCCGAGCAGATCGATCCCGGATCGGGCGCCTTGTGGGGCAACTTCCCCCAGGCGTTCACCCACATCGGCCTCGCCAGCGCGGCCAAGGAGATCGCCCGGGCCCGAGCGCGCCCGCCGGAGAAGCCGGCCCGGGCTCCGGAGTCGACGGAGGCGGTGACACGGGGATGAACGTGCTCGAGGTCCTGGTCTGGGGGGGCATCGCCACGGTCTCGATGACCACCGTACTCGAGACGGCGATGGCCATGGGGTGGACCCGGATGAGCCTGCCGTACATCCTTGGCACGATCGTCACCTCGAACCGGCGCACGGCCCCGCTGATCGGGATGGGGCTGAACTTCGTGGTCGGCATCCTGTTCGCCTTCGGCTACGCCCTGGCGTTCGAGAGCCTGGGCCGCGCCGACGGGTGGATCGGAGCGGCCCTGGGCGCGGTCCACACCGCCGCGATCCTGGTGATCCTCCCGTTCGCGGCGGGCTTCCACCCGCGCATGGCGACCGAACAGGACGGCCCCGGCGCCCGGACGGCACTTCAGCCACCCGGGTTCTTCGCGCTGTACTACGGCCGGCGGACTCCCCTCTTCTGGCTGCTGTCGCACCTCCTCTACGGGCTCATCCTGGGGGCGTTCTATCACCTGCCCTGACGCGTACTTCCCGGACCGCGATCACGCCCGCGCCGGCGACGAGCTGGACCGGGGGCCCTCCGGAGCGTCGACATGACGACGGACGGTGGCCCGGCCGCCGCGCTCACCGTGGGCGTGGATCTGGGCGGGACGAAGATCCTCGCCGCCCTGGTGGGATCCGACGGACGCACGCGGACGACGGTGCGTCGCGCGACGGACGTGGACGGCGGCTTCGACGCCGTGAAGAGCCAGATCGTGGACGCCGTGGGCCGCTGCCGCGACGAGGCGGGCTCCACGCCCGTCGAGGCGGTGGGCGTGGGCGTCGCCGGCCAGGTGACCGCGGACTCCGGCGTGGTGACGAGGGCCCCCAACCTGTACTGGGAGGATGCCCCGCTGAAGTCCACCCTCGAGGCGGCGCTCGGCCTCCCGGTGGTGGTGCTCAACGACGTGCGCGCGGCCGCGTGGGGCGAATGGAAGCACGGGGCGGGGCGGGGCTCGGACGACGTCGCGGTGGTGTTCGTGGGCACGGGCGTCGGCGGCGCGGTGGTGAGCGGGGGAAGGATGCTGACCGGGTGCACGAACATGGCCGGCGAGCTCGGGCACATGACGGTGGTGGCCGGGGGCCGGAAGTGCCGGTGCGGCAACCGGGGATGCCTGGAGGCCTACGTCGGCGGATGGGCCATCGCGGAGCGGGCCCGGAAATCCGCGCGGGACGCGCCGGACCAGGGCGCGCGGCTCGTGGAGCTCGGCGGGAGTGTCGCCGGAATCACCGCGGAGACGGTCCACGCGGCACGGTCCGGGGGCGATGCGCTCGCGACGCGCCTCGTCGAGGAGAGCGCCGACTTCCTGGCGGCCGGGCTGGTCGGCGTGGTCAACGCCTTCAACCCGTGCGTCCTGGTGCTGGGAGGCGGGATCGTGCAGCACGCGCCGCTGTACGTGGAGCGGGCGCGGCAGCACGTGTCGGAGCGGGCGCTGGAGGCGGGCGCACGAGACCTGCAGGTGAGATCCGCGGCCCTTGGCGACGAGGCGGGGGCCGTGGGCGCGGCGACCTTCGCGAGGACGCGGGACGCCGACTCGACGAAGGCCGGGACGACGGGCTGACGCACCGGGAGCCGGGCCGGCCCCGGGACGGGAGCCGGCGCCTCGCGGCATGGAGATTCCAGCGTATGAAGGAGGTGCAGGATGGATATCGGGATGATCGGACTGGGACGGATGGGCGCCAACATGGCCGAGCGTCTGATCCGGGACGGGCACGCGGTCGTGGGCTTCGACCCGAGCAGAAAGGCCCGGGATCGGGCCGACCGAAAGGGCATCATCACGGTGGAAGCCGCGCGCCGGGTCCCCGGCTCGTTGGAGGCCCCCCGGGTCGTCTGGATCATGGTCCCGGCCGGGGACGCGGTCGACGAGACGCTGGACGCCCTGCTTCCCGCGATGGACACGGACGACGTGCTGGTGGACGGTGGCAACTCGTTCTACGGGGACACCCTGCGGCGGGCCGCCCGGGTGGAAGACGCCGGCGTGCACTACGTGGACGCGGGTACCAGCGGCGGGGTCTGGGGGCTGGAAGAGGGGTACAGCCTCATGGTGGGTGGCCCCGTCCGGGCCATCGACCGGCTGAGACCCGCCCTGGAGACGCTGGCCCCGGCCCCGGACCGGGGATGGGGCCACGTGGGCCCCACCGGGGCGGGCCACTTCGTGAAGATGGTCCACAACGGGATCGAGTACGGGATGATGCAGGCCTACGCCGAGGGGTTCGCGGTGCTCGCGGCGAAGGAGGACTTCGACCTGGACCTGGCGCAGGTGGCGCAGATCTGGCGGTACGGCAGCGTCATCCGCTCCTGGCTGCTGGACCTGACCGCCCGGGGGCTCGGGGAGAACCCGGGGCTCGAGGGGATCGCGCCGTGGGTGGACGACTCGGGCGAGGGTCGCTGGACGGTGCAGGAGGCCATCGACCTCGACGTGCCGGCACCGGTCATCACGCTGGCGCTCCAGGCCCGGCTCCGGTCCCGCGTGGAAGACTCGTTCGCCGACCGGCTGCTGGCGGTCATGCGGAACCAGTTCGGCGGCCACGCGGTGAAGGAGGGGTGATGGCCGAGGGGAAGCTGGAGCCGCACCTCTTCGTGGTCATCGGCGCGACCGGCGACCTGGCCCGGCGCAAGCTGCTTCCGGCCATGGCCCGGGGCCTCGCCCGGGACACCTCGATCGAATCGGTGGTCCTGGGGCTGGCCCGGAGCACCGACCTGGACGACACCGGCTACCGGGCGTGGGCCCGGGAGGCGCTGGAGGCAGACGCCGGGATGGACGACGCCCTCGCCGCGTGGTGCGACGAGCGGCTCTTCTACCTGCCCGTGCCCGAGACCACCGGGAAGGCGTACGCACGCGTGGCGGACCGGATCCGGGAGCTGGAGGACCGCCACGACCTGCCCGGCAACCGGATCTTCTATCTGGCCCTGCCCCCTCGCGCGTTCCCCGACGCCATCGCGGCGCTCGCCGGAGCGGGGTTGAACGAGGGCCCGGGATGGACCCGGCTGGTCATCGAAAAGCCGTTCGGGCGGGACCTGGAGTCGGCGCGCTCGCTGAACGCGTGCGTCCACCAGCACTTCCGCGAGAGCCAGGTCTACCGGATCGACCACTACCTCGGGAAGGAGACGGTGCGCAACCTCCTGGTCTTCCGGTTCGCGAACCCGGTGTTCGAGCACGTCTGGAACCGGGACCGGGTGGAGAGCGTCCAGATCACCGTGGCCGAGTCCATCGGCGTGGGCGACCGGGCCGGCTACTACGACCAGGCCGGCGCGCTCCGGGACATGATCCAGAACCACGTGACCCAGCTCCTGACGCTCACGGCGATGGAGGAGCCCGCGGCCTTCGACGCCCACGCGATCCGCTCGGAGAAGGTGAAGGTACTCCGGAGCATCACCCCCGTCCGTCCGGACCACGTGGTCCTCGGCCAGTACACCCGCGGGACGGTGGACGGCCGGGAGGTCCCCGGGTACACGGAAGAGGAGGGCGTGGGCGCGTCGTCGAGCACCGAGACGTATGCGGCGATCCGGGTGCACGTCGCCAACTGGCGGTGGCAGGGCGTGCCCTTCTACCTCCGCACCGGGAAGCGCCTGGACCAGCGTCTGACGCGGATCCAGATACGCTTCCGACGCCCGCCGGTGGAGATCTTCGAGCCGTTCCAGGAGACGTGCCGGATCGCGTCCAACGTGCTCTCGCTCACCCTCCAGCCCGACGAGGGCTTCGACCTCGGATTCGAGGTCAAGACGCCCGGCGACGGGGTGGAGCTGAGCAGCCAACGCCTTCGCTTTCGCTACTCCGAGGCGTTCGGGTCCTTCGCCGACGCGTACGAGACGCTGTTGCGTGACGTCGTGGAGGGTGACCAGACGCTCTTCGTCCACGCCGACGAGGTGGAGGCGGCCTGGCGACTGTACGACCCGCTCCTCGAGGACAAGCCCGAGCCGCTGCCGTACTGGGCCGGGAGCTGGGGCCCCGACGCGGCGGAGCGCCTGGTCGAGACCGGCGAGGGATGGGTCACCGGGTGATACGGGTTCTCGGGGACGCGGAGGCCGCCAGCCACGCGGCGGCGGCGGAGGTGGTGGCCCGGGCGGACGAGGCCGTCGCGGCGCGGGGGGTCTTCACCGTGGCGCTGGCCGGCGGGACGACGCCTCGGCGCATGTACGAGATCCTGGCGA
>JASFUL010000350.1:0-6284 GCA_050050315.1 Gemmatimonadota bacterium | reverse complement strand
TCGAGCGCCGGGAGGCGCTCTCGGGAGCAACGCGATGACTCGACCGGGAAACCCGGAGGGAGGAGACGTGGCGGACCCCCGCTCGAATCGCATCCACTGGCGACGGATCCTCGTCGAGAGCGCCGCGGTCATTCTCTCCATCCTACTCGCGTTCTCCATCGATGCCTGGTGGGACGGGCACCGGGAACGCCTGCATGAGCGGGAGCTGCTGGCCGGCCTGCTCACCGACTTCGAGGCGAGTCGACCCGACCTGGTGCATCGCCTCTCCCTCGCCCGTCGCATGGCGGACGGAACCACCCGGTTCCTGGAGCTCACCGACGGCCAGACGGGCACGGCCCGGATCGAGGTGCCGGACTCGCTCGTTCTCGCGCTGCTCGGCGGACCCACGTACGAGCCGGCCACCAATACCCTCGACGCGGCGGTGGCGTCGGGCGAGATCGAGCTGGTGAGGAACGACGAGCTCCGCGAGGAGCTGGCGAGGTGGCGACGGATCCTGTCGGACACGGGGGAGGACGAGCGGGAGGTGCGTCGGATCACGAACGAGCAGATCGTGCCCTTGTTGTCGCGAGAGACGAACCTCCACCCCTACCTCGAGAAGGTGCTGCCGTGGTCCGGGGGGGACCCCTACGGGTCCGGCCGTCTGATCGACGGGGATTCGCCCGACCGCTCCGGGGGCCGATCGACCCTGACGGTCTCCTCGGAGCTGGTCGGCGCGATCGCGCTCCGGAGGTTCTACGTCGAGTTCTCGGCTGCGGACCTGCGGGAGCTCCTGACCTCGCTCGACCGGTTGACGGCGCTCCTCACCGACGAGTTGGACCGGTGATCGGCGGCCGGATGCACGGGGCCGGCGACCACCGCATGGAGTCCCTGGTAGTCGAGCAGCAGGTGCTCGACCGCCTGCTGGACCCGGGCGACCCGGCCCTCCGGGCGCGGGTGCTCGTGGACCTGCTCGGGAGGCCGACGGGCGATCCGGACGTCGTCGCGGCACGAGACCGTATTCCCGAGCAGCCCTGGGTGAAGGCGACCCTCGAGGCGTACAACGGCGACGGGACGTGGGGGCGAGGGTTCTACCACAAGTACGACGGCACGAGCTGGGTGCTCCTCCACCTGAGCGAGGTCGGAGCGCCGATGGACCTCCCGCCGATCCGGGCGGGGGTCGAGCGGCTCATCGAGACGGCTCGCCCGGTGGACCGGATGCGCGGCGCGCGGGCCGTGGCGTTCCGTGACCTCGACGACGGAGTCTACTGGAAGCTCCCCATCGCGTGTCTCAACGCGCACATGGCGCTGGTGCTGATCCGAGCGGGCCTGGCCGAACACCCGGTGACGCGCTCCGCCTCGAACCTCTGTCGTCATCGTTTCGATCCGGATCGGGGCTTCGGCTGCTTCGTGGTGGACGACTCGCTGCTGCCCGCCTGCGTCATGACCGTGCCCAAGGTCCTCAAGGCGTTCCTGGCCCTGCCGGAAGAGGCACGAACAGGGGAGGACCGGACCATGATCGAGGACATGGCGGCGCTGCTCAGGAAGTACCGTCTGTACCGGTACGTGCCCCGGGAGTCCGGGGAGTGGCGTGCCTGGGCGCGGAAGGCGACGCCGAGCGAGAGACGGGAGGCGAAGCGACGGTGGATCTCGGAGGGCCGTCTCGAGCCGCGGGGGCCCAAGGACGGATGGCTGCGGTTCAGCTTCCCCCACAGCTACGACTCCGATCTGCTCGAGGTCCTGCTGCTCGTGGGAGAGGCCGACGGTCGTCTGGACGACACGGTCGAGGCGGGACTGGAGATCGTCCGTTCGAGGCGGGGAGCCGACGGGATGTGGAAGATGGTCGGTGGTCTGAACGGCAAGATGCACGCGGACCTCGACCGCAAGGGGCAGCCCAGCCCCTGGATCACCTACCGGGCGCTGCTCGCGTTCGAGAGATTCGGCCTGCTGGAGTTGCCCCCGGGGGCGCCGGGAGGTCGGGGAGGCGGGCCGTGATCCGGATGGTCGCGTTCGCCGTGCTGTCCGTGCCGGTGGTCTGGGTGTCGAAGCGGTCACTCCTTCACCCATCCTCGCACGGCTTCTCTCGCTTCTTCGCATTCGAGGCCATCCTCGCGCTCGTCGTCCTCAACGGTCCCCGCTGGTTCGTCGACCCGTTGGGGGCGCTGCAGCTCGGATCGTGGCTCCTCCTCTGCGCTTCCCTCGTGTCGGTCGCGTGGGGCTTCCGCATGCTCCGCCGTCACGGAGACTTCAGCCCGGCCGCCGAATCGTCGGCGACCTTCGGATGGGAGAATACGGGGCGCCTCGTGACGACGGGGATCTACCGCTACATCCGGCATCCCATGTACGCGTCGCTCCTCTTTCTGGCCTGGGGAGCGGTCCTCAAGTCGGTGGCCGGGCCCGCCCTGCTCCTCGGCGCGGCGGCCACGCTGGCCCTGTTCGCCACGGCGAAGGCCGAGGAGGCCGAGAACCTGGCTCGGTTCGGCCAGGAGTACCGGGACTACATGGCGCGCACGCGTCGATTCGTCCCGTTCCTGCTGTGATGCGTTCCGCGACGCCGGTCCCGGGGAGAGCGCGTGGCCGCCTCGGGCTCGCGCCCCGGGGTGGGACGCGGGTCGCGCTGTGTACCGGATCCGGATGCGCCGAGCCCGGGGTGGGTCGTCCGATGCCGGAAACCTGGACGTCCCCCTCCAGCGGGATCGTCGTCCTGGAGGCGGATGGCACCTGGGAGGGCGCAGGGTGAAGGGGTCGAAGGGGGAGGCTCGGGCCCAGGCGATCACGCTGGACTTCTACGATACCCTGGTGTTCCACCGGGATGGACGAGGCCGTGGGCGACTGCTGGTCGAGTACTTCGAGGCCCGCGGCTGGCGGACCGGTCCCTGGGAGCACGAGATCCTCTACCGGCTGTTCGAGGACCACTCGGACGGATACTCCCCGGACCTGCATCCCGAGGCGCGGCGTCGGTACCTGGATCGGCTGGCCCTGCGGGCGTTCCGGGAGCTCGGCATCCCGGTGTCCGGGGACGAGGCGGCCCGGCACGCCCCCTCTCTCTGGGAGATCCTGGGCCCCTCCTGCTTCGAGGTGTTTCCGGACGTGGTCCCGGTCCTCGGCATGCTGAAGAGTGCCGGCCTCCCGCTCGTCGTCGTTTCGAACTGGCATGCGGGGCTCCGGCACTTCGTGGCGGAGCTGGGCCTGTCTTCCTTCCTGGATCACGTGGTCGGATCCGCGGACTTCGGCGTCGCCAAGCCGGATCCGAGGATCTTCCAGAGGGCGAGCGCGCTTCTCGGGGTCCCCCTTCCAGCGATCCTGCACGTCGGCGACTCCCTCGAGGAGGACTACCGGGGCGGGGTCCAGGCCGGCTGCCGCGTCGTGCTTCTCCACCGCCGGACCGGGACCCATCCCGGAGCGGAGAGCGTCATCGGGAGTCTCGGCGAGCTGGCCACCCTGCCCGCCGTCGTCGGATCGGGGCATGCTGGCTGACCTCCGCCGGGCTCTCCGGGTCCTGGGTTCACGCCCGTGGGAGACCCTGGTCGTCATCGCGACCGTCGCGAGCGGCCTGGCGGTCAACCTCGTTCTCTTCGGCGTGGTGCGGGGGTTGTACGTCCAGGAGCGGTCGGTCCCGGCCGGCGATCGGCTCCTGTGGATCTCCTTCGTGGAGGAGTCGTCCGACGGGGCGGTCATCCAGCTGCCCCCGCGGTCCTTCCTGGATCGCCTGAGCGCCGGGGGACCCTGGGACGCGGTCGGCGGCATCTCCGCCGAGGCCGTCCCCTACGCTCTCGGTGGCAGGGCGAGGTACCGGTCCTGGGTGGCCCACGTGACCCCCCGATTCCACGCTCTCGAGGGGGTCCGGATGGCCGCCGGTCGCTTCTTCGAAGACGAGGATACGGTGAAGGGGGGCGGGTCGGTCGCCATCGTCTCGCACGAGGAGGCCACGGCCGCCTTCGGATCCGCGACCGCCGCCCTGGGACGGACGGTGCGGGTGGGCGGCGCGGACCACCAGGTGGTCGGAGTGCTTCCCGCGGACTACGACGCCGGAGAGTACGCCGTCCGAGTTCCCCTCGGTCCTCGCGTGGCGGATGCCGGTCCCCAGCGGCTGCGCACGGTGGTGCGTCTGCGTCCGGGCGAGTCGAGAGAGCGAGCTCGTGCGGAGCTCGAGGCGTTCGCCCAGGAGGGAGAGGTGGAGACTCCACCCGTCGCCGTCCGGGTCGGAGGGGAGAAGGAGGTGCTGTCCACCGGGCGAGCCGTGCGGGAGGCGACACCGGTCCTCCTCGTGGCGGGGGCCGTCCTGCTCATCGCGATCGCGAACCTGGCGGCGGTCCTCCTCGGGCGGGGGCTCCGGAGAGCACGCGAGATCGCGCTGCGTCGGCTCCTGGGGGCCGGACGCTGGCGGCTGATGCGTCCGCTGCTACTGGAGAGCGCCCTCGTCGCGGTCCTTTCTGTCGCGGTCGGCATCCTGCTGAGCGCCGCCGCGTTCCGCTTCCTGTTCGGGTCGTTCCCGACGGCCGACGCGCCACGCGTCGGTCCCGCCCTTCTCGGGTACGGCGTCGGGCTGGCGTTCGTCGTGCTGATCCTCGGCGGCTGCTGGCCGGCGTTCGTCAGCGGCGGCGTCGACCCGGCCGAGACCATCCGGTCCGGGGCGGGCTCGGTCGTGGGGCCGGGTCGGAGGACGGCCAGGGCGATGGGGATGGCGCTGGCCACGGAGATGGCCGTCGCGCTCTGCCTGGTGCTCGCCACGGCGGAGCTCGCGTCGTCGGCCCTCGAGCGCCATCGACGAGGCGTGGGGTTCGATCCCGAGGGCCTCGTCCACGTCGAGCTGCCGGCCGGGACCCTCGACCCCGGGCAGGTGGCCTCCCTCATCGGGAGGGCGGAGGCGCGGGCGTCGGTCCGGGCGGCCGCGGCCACGGCGGTCCACCCCGTGACGGATCCGACGCGCATGGAGCTCGACCATGGCGGCCCGGTGGCGTTGGAGGCCGCTCCACCGCCCCGGGCCCTGCGGATCGTCACGATGTGGGGCGAGCCCCTCGATCTGCTGGAGATTCCCGTCGTGTCGGGACGGGACGTCACGCGGGCCGAGGTGGCCGCCGCCGCGCCCGTGGCGCTGATCGGCCGGACCGGAGCCGCCGCGCTCTTCGGGGCCGCGGACCCCATCGGGCGGAGGCTCCGGGTCGGCTACGGACCCTCGAAGGCGCCGGGACCCTGGATGACAGTAGTCGGCGTGGTGGGGGACGTCCTGGACCAGCCGCTCTTCCAGCACGAAGCGCCCCCGGCGGTATGGACCCCCGCGCCCCAGCCCGATCCGTCTCCCCTCGTCCTCTGGGCTCGCCCGGCCCGAGGCGCCACGGCCGAGGGACGGCGATCGCTCGCCAACGTCGTCACCACGACCACCGGAATGGAATCTCCGACATTCCTGCTGACCGACGAGTGGGTTCGGACCCAGACGCGAGAGGCGCGGTTGGAAGCCGGCCTGAGCGCGGTGGCCGCCACGATGGCGGTCCTTCTCTGCCTCCTGGGCCTCTACGGACTCACGCGCCTCGTCTCGCTGGAGCGGGAGCCGGAGCTCGGTGTGCGCTCGGCGCTCGGCGCGGGCAGGCTGCGCCTGATCACGCTCGTCCTGCGGCAGACCCTGCCGTACGTTGCGACCGGCGCCGGCATCGGCACTTCGGCGTGGCTGGTCATCGACCGGATGGTCCTGACCACCGACGCGAACGGTTCGGCCGTCGTCGCGGCCACGGCCCTGTTTGCCGGTCTGGTGGTTCTGACCGCCGTGGGCCCGATCCTGGGCGCGGTATCCACCGACCCCAGCCGGGTGCTTCGCTCCGCCTGACGGCCACCCGACGACGTGGACGCATACGTTTCGATACCTCGACGCCTCGCGGCTCGGTGACGCCTCGCCCCGTCGGCGGCCAGGACGGTCGCGAGAGGGGTGGGGAAGGAGGGACGATGGATCCCATGCGTTTGATCGAGGGACTCGGTGCGCCGAGGGGCATCGACCGGTTCGAGAGCTACCAGGCGCTGCTCGCGCTGGGACCCGCCGCGCTTCCGGCGATTCGACGGGGACTGCGCAGCGCGGATTGGCAGGTGCGACGCTGGTCCGCGATGTGCCTCGATCAGCTGGCGGACGCCGACGCGCTCGCGGACCTGGTGCCCCTGCTGACGGACCCCCATCCCAAGGTACGCTTGTGGGCCGTCCACTCCCTGGCGTGCGAGCACTGCAAGCCGGACGTCGGTTGCCCGGTGGACGTGGTCCCTCTCCTCGTGGAGCGGGTCCGCGAAGACCCCAGCCTCCGGGTCCGCCGAATGGCGGTCATCAT
>JASFUL010000349.1:0-6290 GCA_050050315.1 Gemmatimonadota bacterium | reverse complement strand
GGGGTCGGCTGCCCGGGTTCGGGGAAGCGCCGAACCATCAGCTCGGAGCCCTCGTCGGTCAGGAGCATGTACAGCGCATGGTCGCCGCCCGGGGCCACGTAGCCGTACCAGATGTCACCGTCGTCCGCCACGTAGCGCCTGGGCTCGCCGCCGTCCACCGGGACGATCCAGAGCTCCCGCCTGTCCCCCTGCCTCATGCGCCCGCTCATGAGGATGGAGTCGCGGGTGAACCAATCCGTCACGACGAGCTCGGACCCCTCCGGCATCTCCACGCGTGTCGGGGCGGAGTCGTCGTCGGGATTCTCGAGCAGCAGCTCGACTCCAGAATCGACCTGTCGCGAGAGGGCGATCCGGTCCCCGCCGGGTGACCACGCCAGGTGAGAGATCCTTCCATCGAAGGTCAGCCGGCTGGGGCTCGTCCGGAGCTCCAGGTCGTACAGCCAGGCGTCCTGTTCGTCGAACGAATCATCCTCCCGCACCAGGAAGGCCACGCGCCTGCCGTCGGGACCGAGTTGCGGGTCCAGGATGTCTCGGGGTGAGAGCGGGTAGGTCTCGGCAGTCCCCGCCTCCAGGTCCATGACGACGAGCTCCTCGTTTCCACCGGAGGCCGACATGCCCCTGAGGTACACCAGGGCGCCCTCGTCGGAGACGGAATACAAGGCGTACCCGCTGAGCACCGAGACCTCGTCGAGCACCGGAACCGGGGGGCCGGTCACCTCGAGGGCGTCCAGGTCGAAGGGGACCACCCGGAGCCTGCCGTCCGGGTGTCCGTAGGCGATGTGCCCGCTGTTCAGGAAACGGCCGTGAAGACCCTCGGGGATGATCGTGCGTGCCGAGTCCGCTCCCGGCTCCAGCAGAACGATCGATTCGTCCTCGCCGACGCGGGGACGGCCACGGGTGACGAGATACCCCCGTCCGTCGGGAAGGGGGCGCGGATAGCCCACCCGAGCGTCGGCGAGAAGGAGCTCCGGCGAGCCGCCTGCGCCGATCTCGGGGATGCGATGGATGCCCTCCTCGATACCGTCGCCCCTGGCGTTGAAGACGATGTAGCCGTCGTCGCCCCACGCCAGATCGCCGACTCGATACCCTTCGGCTTCCAGCAGCGTCTGGGCGGGACCGCCGTCCACCGCGATCCTCCTGATCGCCTCGTCGGCGTCGTCCGAATACGCGATCCAGTCGCCATCCGGCGAGAAGTCGAAGAAGTAGACGTCGGATGGGACGAGCACGCGGAAGTCGGTCTCGTCCCGCCGCCGGACGAGGAGGCCGTACTCCCCCGCCCACCGGGCCAGGAGTGCGAAGGCCGAAGCGTCCGGGGCGATCTCGAGCATCACGAAGCCGTTCAGGTCCACGTTGCCCATGTTCAGGTCGGACGTGATGGGCTCGGGCCCCTCTCCGCGCCTCATCCACCCCGCCACACCCAGCGCGAGCCCCGCGACCGCAGCCAGCCAGGGCAGGGCGCGCTTCCAGGGCGGGGCGCTGGAGGCCTCGGCGGACGCCGACCGGGCCGCCGTAGCGCCTCCGGTGGCCGCCCGCATGGGCGCCGTGTAGGTGAACGACTCGTCGTCCAACGCCTCGCTGAATTCCTCCGCGGTGGCGAAGCGGTCGGCCGGCAGCTTCTCGACCGCCTTGCTCACCGCCGCCGCGACGTGCGGCGGCACGCTCCGGCGCTCCTCGGTGAGCGGGCGGGGCTCCTCGGTCAGGATCCGCACCAACACGCTCTGGGCGGTCGGCCCCGTGTGCGGCGGCTGGCCGGCGAGCATCTCGTACAGCACGCACCCCAGGCTGTAGATGTCCGACCGGTTGGTGAGGTCGCGGTCCGCCGAGGCCTGCTCGGGGCTCATATAGTGGGGCGTGCCCAGGGAGAGTCCGGTCTCCGTCATCCGCCCGCCCCCGGCCGCGCTCACCGCCAGCGCGATCCCGAAGTCCGCGACGACCGGGTTCCCGTCGTGGATCAGGATGTTTGGGCTTGATGTCCCGGTGGATGACGCCGTGGCGGTGGGCGTAGTCCAGCGCCTCGGCGACGTCCTTCGCGATGCTCACGGCCTCGTCCACGGCGAGCTGCTTCTCCCGGTCCATCTTCCCGCGCAGGCTCTCACCCTCGATGTACGGCATGACGTAGAAGAGAAAGCCGTCGGCCTCTCCGGAGTCGAAGAGGGGGAGGATGTGCGGGTGTTGCAGATTCGCGGTGGTGCGGATCTCGGCCAGGAAGCGCTCGGCGCCGATGACGGCCGCCAGCTCGGGTTTGAGGACCTTGATGGCGACCCGTCGGTCGTGCTTCAGGTCCTGGGCCAGGTAGACGGTGGCCATCCCGCCCTCACCGAGCGGGCGCTCGATGCGGTAGCGGTCGGAAAGGGCTGCCTTCAGGCGGGGGACGGGGTCGGACATGCCGCAACAATGCGGAGGTGTCCCCCGTCGTGCCAGAAACCCGGAGTCCTCGTGGCTCCCGGTCGGACGCGTCGGGCCGGCCGCCCCCTACTCCGCGCTGAGCTGCCTCACCGGGTCGGTGCGCGCCGCCTGGAGGGCCGGGACCCAGCTGGCCAGCACCACGGTAGCCAGGAGCACGCCGGCGGTGAGCCCGAGCGCCAACGGGTCGGTGGGTTCGATCCCGAACAGCCGGCTCTCCAGGAGCCTGGACGCCCACAGCGCGCCCCCCACGCCCAGCGCGGCGCCCACGCCGCCGAGGACGAGCCCCTGCCGCAACACCATTCCGTGCACGAGCCGGGGCGGGGCGCCCAGCGCCATGCGGAGCCCGAGCTCCCGGCGCCGCTGACGCACGCTATAGAGGAGCGTGCCGTACAGCCCTCCGGCGGCCAGGAGGAGCGCGACGGCGCCGAAGGCCCAGAGCATCATGGACTGGAAGCGGCTTCCGGCGGTGGAGCGGGCCACCCACTCGTCCAGCGGCCGGACGATGGGGACGGGCATGCCGGGCTCCACGGACCAGACGGCCTCGCGGAGGGCACCGACCGTCTCGGAGCCGGCGCCCGGGGCCAGCTTCGCCGCCACGCTCAAGCGTGGCAGAGCGGAGGACATCATCCAGGCGGGCGCGTACAGCTCGGCTATCGGCTCCGTCCGGGCGAGGCCCCAGTGACGCACATCGGGCGCGACGCCGCGGACGACGAGACGCACCGGCCCCTGGTCCGTACGTCGCTCGACGATCCGGCCCACGACGCCTTCGGTCCGCCCGAACAGCTGCCGGGCGAGCTCGGCCGACAACACGACGGGCACGGGCTCCGTGCCGCGGTCGGCGGCGGACCATCCGTCTCCCGCCAGCAGTTCGATACCGAGGGTCGTGAAGTAGGTCGGACTCATCCAGTGCATCACGACGGGCACCGGATCGTCGGAGGTCTCGGGGGTCCGGACCGACCACCGGAACCAGACGCCGCTCCCGCCGAAGAACTCGAGCGGCATCGTCACGCCGAACGTGGCGGACCGGACGCCCGGCACCGCGGCCACCGCGTTCGTGATCGCATCGCCCATTCGGTACCAGTCTTCCCCGTCCTCGGGCGCGATCCGGGTGAGCGGGATCGTCCACACGTCGGCGGTCTCGACCCCGGACTCCACCGCGGTCAGGGTGGTGTAGCTCCGCAGCAGGAGTCCCGCCGAGGCCACGAGCACGACGGAGAGCGCGACCTCGGCGATCACCAGCCCCGAGCGCACGAGCTTCGAGGCACGCCCGGTGGTGATGCCCGGACCGTCGCCACGGATGGCGTCGCCGGGATCGCGGCGGATGGCCTGGAGGGCGGGGAGCATGCCGAAGACGACGGCGGTCGCAGCCGAGAGGGCGACGGCGAACGCCATGACCCGGAGGTCCAGGGCCACGGCGTCCAGGCGAGGAAGATCGGTCGGGCCCCACCTTCGGAATCCCGCGAGCGCGCCCCGCGCCAGCCCGACACCCGCCAGGCCGCCCAGCAGCCCTACGACCAGGCTCTCCACGAGGAGCTGCCCGGCCAGGGCGGCCCGACCGGCGCCCAGGGCCCGCCGGAGCGCCATCTCGTGCATGCGCTCGAGCCCGCGGGCCAGGAAGAGGTGGGCCACGTTGGCGCACGCCACCAGGAGGAGCAGTCCGACCGCGCCGAAGAGGAGGCCCAGCCCCTGACGGGCGTCCTCGACCATGGCCTCCTGGAGGGGCACGAGCGGAAGGGATACCGGGGCGTCGTTGTACACGTAGTGTTCGGGCCACTCTTCGGCCCGGCGCCGGGCGAGCGCGTCGAACTCGGCCTGCGCGGCCTCGAGCGTCACCCCGGGCGCCAGCCGGCCCACCACGCTGAACAGGCTCCACCCGCGTTCCGTGCCGACGTTCGGGCCGGCGAAGTTCTGGAGCTCCGGGAAGGTGAAGTCCAGGGGGCGCCACAGGTCGGGCTTCTGGTCGAGCTGGAGGCCTTCGGGCCAGAAGAAGCTGCGGTCCAGGACGCCGACCACCGTGAGCGGCCGGTCGTCCACGCGGATCGTCTTTCCGAGGATGTCGGGATCCCCGCCCCACTCGCGCTGCCAGGCCTCCCACGCCAGGACGACCGTGCCCGCGTCGGGGAGGTCCGAGACGTCGAGGAGGCGGCCGGTGGCCGCCCTGGCACCGAAGATCTCGAAGAAGTCGGGGCTCACGCGGCCCTCGTACATCGCTCGGGGCTCGTCGCCCCGCATCACCGTCACCTCCCCCCGCATGACGGCGGCCCACTCCGAGGCGATCCCCGTTTCCCGGAAGTCCCGGAAGGCCGGGACCGAGTGGGAGTAGCCGGGCTTGACCAGGACGATCTCGTGGGGATCCGGGTACGGCAGCGGCCGCAGCAGCACGTGGTCGACCAGCGTGAAGACGGTCGTGACCGCTCCCACGCCGAGCGCGACCAGGACCCCCGCGGTCACTCCGAAGCCCGGGTTCCTCCGGAGGGCGCGCAGCGTATGCCCGACGTTCCTCTTCATCCCCTCCATCCATCCCCAACGGAAGACGCCCCGGCCGCGCGACGGCCCGTCGGTTGGCGTACGTCCGTCCCCGCCGCGCAGCGCCGCCCACCATTCCAGCACCAGCGCCCCGGGGAGCCGCCGCAGCGCCCGGAAGAGCGTCGCGCTGCGCCGGCTCCGAGCCGGCTCGCCCCGCACCATCTCGCGGAGCGTGTCCAGGGCGGCCCCGGCCTCCTCGTCCCGGAAGCCCCGGGGGAAGAGCCCGAGGAGCCCGCCGTAGAGACGGAGCGCCGCCCGCTCGAAGCGACTCACCCGTCCCCTCCCGCCACCGGCCCCGCCCACGCCAGTACCCGTTCCAGCCGCTCCACCTCGGCGCGCACCACGGCCCGCCCTTCGGGCGTCAGTCGGAAATTGCGGCGCCGGGCGTCCTCGGGGTCGGGCTCGTCGACCTCCTCGACCCAGCCGTCCCGGCGCATGCGCCGGAGCGTGCGGTAGAGGTTGGCCGGGTCCAGCAGCACGGTGGCGTCGGAGCGCGCCTCCACGGCCTTGACGATCCCGTAGCCGTGCAGGGGGCCGTCCCCCAGGGCGAGGAGGACGAGGAGGTCGCGGGGCGAGAGCGGGAGGGGCTCGGTGGTGTCCATGGCGGCCATTATATGTCGCCCTACCTATAGGTGTCCAGACCTATAGTCGGCCTGAATGGACTGGCCCCCACCGCGCTCACCCGACGCCATGGAGGAGGTCCGTCCGTCGCGCACCATCCTCGCGTGGTCGCCCGGCGATGACCCGGGGAGCGTTTGTCCGTTCACCCGAAAGTTCTCCCGGGTGGCGGACGAGCCGGACTACGCCCCCCGTCCGGCCTGGGAGGCCGATTGGGACCACGATGAGGACGACCCGGAGGGGGAGGGGCCTATCGAGGCGGTCATTCCTTCGACCGACGGCCCCGCCCTCGTCGACCTCATGGGCATGAGCGAGGACGAGTGGGATGCGTACACGCGGGGCTCGGCGATGCGGCGGGCGGGCTACTCGGGGCTGCGGCGGAATGTGGCGATCGCCATCGGGAACTGGCTGGCGGCGAGTGATATGTCCGACCCGGAGGCCATCGGCCAGCTGGTGGCGGCGCTGTCGGATGACGACCCGGCGGTCGCCGAGGCGGCGGCTTGGGGGTTGGGGCGGGCGGGGCGGCACTGAGGGTAATCCGCGGGTCTCCCTCACGGGACGCCGTACGGAAGACGCGCGTCCGCGGGTTCTCGGGTACACAGAGGTGCGGGACCATCCTGCTGTGCGCTTGTCCTGATGGCCGGAGGCGTCCTCTACTCGCTTCGCATTCCGGCCATGGGGTCCACGCGGGTGGCTCGGAAGGCGGGGAGATACGTCGCTACCAGTGACACGAGCCCGAG
>JASFUL010000348.1:0-6294 GCA_050050315.1 Gemmatimonadota bacterium | reverse complement strand
TCGACCTTGCCGGACGCGGTCATCGGGAGCCGGTCGAGCGGGACGAAGACCGAGGGCATCAGGTACGACGGCAGGTGGGCGCCGAGGAGCTCGCGCAGTCGTGCCGGCTCCACCCGGACCCCGGGCCGAGGGACGACATAGGCCACCAGCCGCCGGTCTCCGGAGGAGTCGACGGGCGCCACGACAGCCGTCGACACGATCTCGGGATGCTGCGAGAGCTGGGCCTCCACCTCGCGCGGCTCGACTCGAAAACCGCGTACCTTCACCTGCCGGTCGAGTCGGCCCAGAAACTCGACCTGACCGGTGGGGAGGAAGCAGGCGCGGTCTCCGGAGCGATAAAGGCGGGCGCCGGGCTCCGAAGACCAGGGGTCCGGCAGGAACGCCGCCGCAGTCTGCGCCGGCCGGCCCGGGTACCCGATGGCGAGACCTTCACCGCCGATCCAGAGCCCGCCGGGCGCGCCGGCGGGCGACGGGCGCATCCGCTCGTCGAGGACGTGGACCCGCATGCCGTCGACCGGTCGCCCGATCGGTACGGAGGTGGACTCCGCCGTGAGCGAGGGTGCCACCCGATGACAGCAGGTGAACGTCGTCGCCTCGGTCGGGCCGTAGCCGTTGACCAGAACCGTCCGTGGCAGGTCCTCGACCACCTCCCGGCAGCGTGCGGCCGACAGCACGTCGCCCCCGGCCAGGAGGTAGCGCAGAGAGCCCAGGCGCCGGAACCCGGCGCGCGGCAACACGTGGAACAACCCGGCGGTCAGCCACAAGACCGTCACCCGTTCCCTCTCGACGGTCGTCACGAGCCTCTCGAGGGACGGTGGGCCCGGGTCTTCGAGAACCAGGCGGGCGCCGTTGAGGAGCGGCCCCCAGATCTCGAAGGTCGAGGCGTCGAACGCGAGAGGAGCGGCATGGAGAAAGACGTCGTCAAGACGGATCTTCACGTAGCAGGGGTCCGCGACGAGCTGGGTCACTGCGGTGTGAGATACGACGACCGGCTTCGGGCGCCCCGTGGACCCCGAGGTGAAGAGCACATAGGCCGGGTCGTCCGGGTCGGCGATCGAAGCCCCGGGATGGGCGGGAGGCTGGTCGGCCGCGGGAGGGTCGAGCGTCAGGATCTCGACCTTCCGGTCCGAAAACCGATCCGCCGAAGTCGCCGTCCCGACGACGAGGCTCGCGCACGCCGCGTCCAGCGCCTCACGAATGCGGGTGTCCGGGTCCGCCGGATCGAAGGGCAGATAGGCTCCTCCCGCCCGGAGGATCGCCAGCACGCCGAGGAGGGTCTCGGCCGAGCGCACGGCTTCGACGCCGACCACGCTCCCGCGGCCCACCCCGACCTCTCGGAGGCGGGCGGCGAGACGGTCCACCCGCTCGCGGAGCGCTCCGTAGCTGAACGTCCGGCGGCCGGCCACCAGCGCCACCGCGTCGGGTGCCGCGGCGGCGTGCCGTTCGAGGCGACCGGGGACCGTCTCGCGTCCGGCGGGCCGCCCGGTCGCCCACTCGAAGAGCACCTGATGGCGCTCGGCCGGAGGCAGGTGGGAGAACGCCTCGAGCGGCGCGTCGAGCGCTCCTTCGACCGTGCCGAGAAGCCAACGGAGCCGGTGGATCAGGCGCATCGCGACCGTCTCCTCCAGCCGCTCGTCGAAGCCGATCCGCAAACCCATGACCTCCCCTTCCCAGGCCGCCAGAACGAGGGCATGGCCCGGCCGGCGCACCACCCGGAGGTCGAGCGTTCCCGCGGCGGTCGCCATCTGTCCTTCGGGAGAGGAGCGTTCGTAGACGAACAGGGTCTCGAACAACCGCTGGCGGGTCGGGAGATCCGCCCATTCCCGCACCCGTTCGAGCGGGGCCCACGCGTGCTCGCGGACCCTGCGCCACTCGTCGTGGCGATGGCGTAGCCACTGCCCGACCGAGGCCTCCGGCTCGATCGCCACCCGCACGGGCACGATGTTGATCATCAGGCCGACGCTGGCGTCGCTCGCCAACTGCCGGGCGCCGCGGAGACTCCGCACCTCGCCGAGGACCAGCTCGTCGCAACCGGTGCAGGCGGCGAGCAGCGAAACCCAGAGACTCCGGACGACGGTGTGCACGCTCACGCCCGCCCGGCGGGCCGCCCTCCGGAGACGCTCGGTCTCGGCGGCCGGGAGGTCGAGCCGCCGCTCCCGATACCGCCCGTGCGGGCCTTTGTGCTCCGCCTGGTTCGGGCGGGAACGCAGCCACTCCCACGGCGCGGGGCCCGAGAATCCCGCGAGATGGCGGCGCCAGAAGGCTCTGGCCTCCATGGGGTCCCTGGCTTCGAGCCAGCGCACGAAGTGGCCGAAGGAGCGCGGCGTCCGCTCCTCCGTCGGGCGGCGATCTCGCAGGCCGACGTACTGGCGCATCCAGTCCTTCAGGACGAGACGAAGCGACCACCCGTCCAGGATCGCGTGGTGGAAGGAGAGGATGAGCGCCCGCGCCGCGTCTTCCTCCCGGACGACGACCAGCCGCCACAGGGGTGGCCGAGCGAGATCGAACCCCCTGCGGCGATCGGTGCGTAGGATCTCGTCGACTAGCCGCCCGCGAGCGGCCGAAGGCACCGAGGAGACGTCCACCTCGATCCACGGGTGGGGACATTCGGAGTGGACCCGCTGGCGAGGCCGCCTGGGGTCCTCCAGCGCGAACGAGGTTCGGAGGACCTCGTGACGGCGAACGACCTTGCGCCAGGCCTGGACCAGGAGGTCCGTGCGGAAGAGCGTCTCGGCCCGGACCAGGGCCTGGAGGATCTCATGGCCCGCGGCTCCGGAAGCCAGGGTCTCGAGCGCCATGGCGTGCTGTAGAGACGAGAGGGGATGGACGCCTTCGCTTCGCACTCGATCCTCCCGTAGTCGTTGTATGCTCTTGAGGTCATTGCGCACTAGTGTGCCATGAATGCAGCCTTCGTAATGTCGATCAACTCCCTACAACAATGAGCCCGGAGGCAGTGGGCAGGCTCATCGTTCTCGGGTCGGGGACCTCGCAACCGTCCGGGCGGCGGAGCTCCTCGGGCCACTGGTTGGAGACCGATCGAATCCGGCTTCGGCTCGATTGCGGTTCCGGCAGCGTGCACGCCATGGCGCGCTTCGATCTCCCCTGGGACGAAGTGACCCACCAGTTCATCACGCACTACCACGTCGATCACCTGGGCGAGTTGCCGGCGCTGCTCTTCGCCCTCAAGTGGCTGCCGAAACCCCGATCCACTCCCTTGACACTGATCGGCCCGGTGGGGTTTCGAGCGAAGGTCGACGGCCTGGTCCAGGTCTTCGGGGAGGAGCTGATCGATCAGCACTTCCCGGTGATCGTCCAGGAGATGGCTCCAGGGGAGACCTTCGACCTGGGCCACGATGCGTCCCTGCGGGTGGCGAAGACGGTTCACCGGCCCGAGAGCCTGGCGGTCCGGGTACGCCTCGGGGGCGTGGACGTCGGCTACACGGGGGACACCGCGTACACCGAAGAGCTCTGTGAGCTCTTCTCCGGTGTGGACGCGCTGATCACCGAGTGTTCGTTCCCGGAGGGCACGTACGGCTCGGACCACCTGGACGCCCGTGCCGCGGCGACGATGGCACAGCGCGCCGGCGCCGGTCGGTTGATCGTGGTCCACTGCTTCTTCGAGCCGGGCGCCTACGCTCTGGAGAGGCGGCTGACCTCGATCTACGACGGTCCGGTTCTGATCGCGGAGGACGGCGCGACGGTCCCACTCGTCCCGAAGGAATCGCCAGAGGCCCCGCGCGAGCCGCCGGGGGGTGAGCGCGAGAGCTTCATCCTCCACCGCGACCCCGAGGCGGAGTACCCCCTGGTCTCCTGGGGCGCGGGAGCGAGGCTGGGGGACGGAAGCGGGGGGAGCTATCTCGACGCTTCGGGCGGGGCGGCGGTCTCCTCCCTGGGGCACGACCGGTGGGAAGTGCGCGAGAGCATCGTCCGACGCGTCCGCCAAGTGCCGTACGCCCACACCGGCTTCTTTTCGAGCCAACCCGCCGAGGAGCTGGCCGAGGTCCTCGTGCGGCGGTCGCCGCCGGGCCTCGACCGCGTGGTCTTCTCGTCGAGCGGCTCCGAGTCCGTCGAGGTGGCCTTGAAGCTCGCCCGGCAGTATTTCGTCGCCCGTGGCGAGCCGGATCGCACGGTCTTCATCGCTCGCCGCCACGCCTACCACGGCAGTACGCTGGGGGCGCTGTCCGTCTCGTCCGTGAGGAGACGCACCGAACCGTTCGAGGGCCTGTTCCCGCGCCACGAGTTCATCGGACCCTGCTACGCCTACCGCCACCAGCGGCCGGATGAATCGCCGGCGGAGTACGGACGGCGGGCGGCAAGCGAGCTCCAGGCAGCGATCGACAAGGTCGGCCGAGAGCGTGTCATCGGCTTCATCGCCGAGACGGTGTCGGGAGCCTCCCTCGGGGCGGTCCCTCCGGCGCCCGAATACTTCACGACCATCCGTGAAATCTGCGACCGCAACGACATCCTGTTGATCTTGGACGAGGTGATGTGCGGGGCGTATCGCACCGGCTACTTCGGCGCCTTCGAGCCGGAGGGGGTCGTCCCCGACCTCTTCTCCATCGCCAAGGGTCTGGCCGCCGGCTACCAGCCGCTGGGTGCCACCGTCGTCTCCCGGGCCGTCCACTCGCGCATCACCGAAACCGACGCCTTCCGGCACTCCGGTACCTTCGTCGGTCACCCGACGGCGTGCAGCGCCGGCCTGGCGACGCAGCGGCTCATCGAGGAGCGCGGCCTGCCCGCAGAGATCCGGGTGCTGGGAGAGCGGCTGCTGGGGCTCCTCGCCGAGCGCTGCGCCGACCTCTCCACCGTAGGGGACGTCCGCGGGCGCGGTTTGCTGGTGGGCGTCGAGCTGGTCCGGGACCGCCGGACCCGTGAGCCCCTGAGCCGCGGCGAAGTGGCCCTGCGGGTCCGGAACCGGGCGATGGAAGAGGGGGTTCTGGTCTACCCCGGTGGTGGAGCGGCGCCGGAAGGCACGGGCGATCACGTCCTGCTCGCGCCGTCCTTCCTCGCCACCGAGGAGGATCTCGAACAGATGGTCGACCGCCTGGTCCGGGCCATCGAACAGGTGAGCGTGGAGTGGCTCGGATCCAACGGCAGGACCCGGGCGTGACGGTCGAC
Organism: Gemmatimonadota bacterium; assembly: GCA_050050315.1. GTDB lineage: Bacteria > Gemmatimonadota > Gemmatimonadetes > Longimicrobiales > Gaopeijiaceae > JASFUL01. The sequence continues at coordinate 1,176 of JASFUL010000348.1, read as the reverse complement.
CCCACCGGCTCGAAGCGGCACGAAGACGGCGGTGATCCGACCCTGACCGTGAGCACCGAGGCCGGGATCGGCCTCGATCTGCAGGAGGAGTTGCGAGCCGCGCTCGAGGACCAGTGGCGGCTCGTCCTGGTGCGCGAGGACGGCGCTCCGGCGCTCGGGGAGATGGAGTGCCGCATCGTCGCGGCGGCAGGACCCATCGAGCGGCGGATCCTCGACGGAAAGCTGCTCCTGAAGATACCGGCGGAGGCCGTCCGGGCGGTCCTCGGTCTGTTCGACAGCTTCCGCCACGGCAATGCCCTGGTGGCGATTCCCACGCTGCTGGCGCTCCTCCGCGCCGACGCTTTCCCCGAGCCGGGCGAGGAGAAGGCACCCTCCAACCTGGCGGACTTCGCCCGCCGGGCGGTGCAGGGTGACTGGGAGACGCGATTCGGCAGGATCTGGGGCGCCTTCCACTGCCTGGCGCTCCAGGGATGGATCGAGCTCGAGGGCGTCTACGATCAGACGACGTACCGCCTGACACCGACCGGCGGCGAGACCGTGGCCCTCGTGCGGGGTCACCGGAGGCTCTTCGGCTCGATCCTGGAGGCCTTGCCCCTCCTGGCCGGTCTCCACACCCATCTGCGTCTGCGCCGCCCCGACCCCCGGATCGTGGCGCGCTACCGGGCGCTCGTCGACGCGGCTCTCGCGGGCTGGCCGCTCGCCGCCTCGTCCTCCGCAGGCTCCACCGCCGCACGAGATCTGCGCCGCCTCCTCGACAGCCTGGTCCTGGCCCCGACCCTGGTGGCGGTGGCGATGCCGGTGTTCCGACAGATGGGAGAGCGGATCGACGCCGTGGAGCCCGGCCTGCTCGACTGCAGCGCCCCGCCGGCCGAGGTCGACCTCGGGAAGACGCCGGCCGTCGACGCGCCCGGGAGGGAGCTGCTGGGCCCGGCGTTCGAGCTGCTCGCGGCGCACGGGCTCGTTCGCTCGGCCTCCCGGCCCGGACGTCACCACGTCACGCCGGCGGGGGCGCGTACCCTCCGGTACTCGGCACCGGTCGGTGCCCTCGCCGGCTCCTACGCCCGGAGCTACGCGCGGCTCGACGAGCACCTCTTCGACCCCACGTCGCGGATGGGGATCGCCGACGACGATCACGTGGACCGCCTGATGAACGTCTTCGGGACCAGCCTCGCCAGC
>JASFUL010000347.1:0-6294 GCA_050050315.1 Gemmatimonadota bacterium | reverse complement strand
GGTGTCTCCGCGCGACGGCGAAGGACATCATGGCCGAGACTCCCGCGGCGGACAGCAGCACCACGGCGAGGGTCACGAGGACCGTGGCGAGACCCACGAACCGGGCGAGGGTCCGGATGCTCCGCTCTTCGGCTGCCGCGGTCGATACGTCGTCGAGCTGAAGGGCCGGGTCGACGGCCGCCGCGGCGGCTCGTAGCCTTCCGGCCAGCGCCGGCGCCGTGCCCGGCTCGATCCTCGTGACCAGCGCGACCCCGGTCTGCCGGCCGAGGGCCAGGGGCCTGAAGAGCTTCGGCGGGGCCCGGTCGAAGGCGCTCGGCGGGTGGAGGACGGGGACGACTCCGACGATCTCGAGCCAGGGCCCCGCCGCCCACTCACCCTCCCCGCCGGAGGGAGGCGCGACCCCCCGTAGGCGGCGGCCGAGGGCGGGACCCCCCTCCAGGACCTCGTCGACGAACCGCCGGTCCACGATGGCGGCGGTGGAGCCCTCCTCGAGGTCGCTCCGCCGGAATCCCCTCCCGCCGAGGACCGGCGCGCCGATCACGTCGAAAAAACCCGGCTCGACCCGGTCGAAGCGCACGCGTTGCCGGCCGACGCCGTCGATCTCGACCCAGGCGTCCACCCCGCCGCGGAAGCTGCTTGCCAGGGCGACCGCCCGGACGCCCGGCTCGGCCTGGAAGCGGCGCACCAGCTCGGCCGTCCGCTCGGCGAAGGGGGCCGGGAGGGCCGATTCGCCCGCGGTCGCTCCGGCCCCCGCCCTCGGCTCTCCCGCACCGGCTTCGCCGTTTCGGGCCGCGGCCGCAGACCCGGCCCGGCCTTCCGCATCCCCAGCCTCCCCGCCGGCTGGAGGTTCGTCCGGCTCGAGGCGGAGGCGTCCCACCAGCACCTCCTCGGCGGGGTAGCCCGTCTCCGCAGCTCCCCGCAGGACCGCGCGGCTCGCCACGTCGACGCAGACCGGCAGCACGCCCACCGCGAGGGTGACCTGGCCGACCACGAGGGCGGTCCAGGTGCGGCCGAGCCGCATGCGGCCCGCGCCCGAGGCGAAGCGCTGGAGGCCCTCGTGGACGGCGCGGCCCGTGACCCGCAGCCCCGGCAGGACACCGACGACGACGGCGGCCAGCACGGCGAGGCCCGCCACGTACGCGGCCATCCCCGGCGAGAGGCCGAAGTCGAGCCAGAAGGGCATCTGGTCGCGCGCCGCCCGGTCCAGGAAGCGCTGGACCTCGGAGAGGCCCGCGGCGGCGACGGCCAGCCCGACGGCCGACGCGACCGCGGACAGCACGAACGCCTCGACGAAGAGCTGGAGCACGATGCGGCGCCGGCTCGCCCCGAGGGCGCTCCGGACGGCGATCTCGCCCAGGCGGGTGGCGGTGCGGGCGTAGACGAGCATCGCCACGTTGGCCGAGACGAGGACGAGGAGGAGCGCCACGGCCAGTGGCAGGCTGCGCATGGCCCACGCGCTGACCGGGTCGTCGAAGTCGACGAAGGACTCCGTGTAGGTAGCGAGCCGGGGACGCAGTCGCGCGTGGGTCTCCGGGTGGGTGGCGGCCGTCCGCCGGACCAGATTCGCGAACTCCGCGCGCGCCTGCTCCAGCGTCGCCCCGTCGGCGAGGCGGCCGAAGACCACGATCGACGGGCCCTCGCCCCACGCGTGCTCGCCGCCTTCGAGCCGCAGAGGCACCCAGAACCGGTCGTTGAAGGGGAAGCGGAACCCCTCGGGCATCACGCCGACCACCGTGTGGGTGGTGGCGCCCAGGCGGAGCGTCCGGCCCACAGCGTCGGGGCTTCCGCCGAAGCGCCGCTGCCACTCCTCCCACGCGATCACGACCACCGGGGGGGCGCCCTCGAGCTCGTCCTCGGACAGGAGCGTTCGCCCGAGGACGGGCTCCACGCGCGCCGCGCGGAAGCCCGACGCGGTCATCGCGGCGATCCGGACCCGGTCCGCGCTCCCGTCCGGCATGATCAGGGTGCGATACGGGTTTGCGAAGGGGCGGGATGCCGCGAGGTCCCCGACCAGGCGCAGCTCGTCCTTCCAGAGCAGGAAGTCGTTCGCCACCTGCCGCCAGGGCGTGCCGTACTCCCGGGCGTCCTCGAGCCACACCGCCACAAGCCGGTCGCCCCCGGGGAGCGGGAGCTCCGAGCGCAGCAGCGCCCAGACCGAGCCGAAGGCCGACGCCCCGACGGCCACCGCCACCGCCATCCCCACGACCGACGCCGTCGACAGCCCCGGGTACTTCCGCAGCATCCGGAGGCCCAGCTTCACGTCGAGCCACGAGACGCGGAAGCGGGAGCGGCGCTCCTCCGTCCGGCGCTCGGCGGCCAGCAGGCCCACGCACTCGCGCTTCACCGCGTCGAGGTCGCCCAGGCGCTCCAACGCGGCCCGCCGGGCCTCCTCCGGGCCCATCCCCCGGACCATGTAGTCGCGGACCCGCTGCTCGAGGTGGTGGCGGAGCTCCTCGTCGACCTCCCCGGCGGGATCCCTCCCGAGGAGCCGGTCGACGAAGCGCGGCCGCCTCCACCGCATCCTCATCCCCCGGCTCCCCCCGCCGGCTCGGGCGCCGCGACGGCCCGGCTCACCGCCTCCGACAGCCGCTCCCACCCCTCCGCCTGCTCCTCGAACTGCCTCCGTCCCTCGTCGGTCAGCCGATAGAACTTGGCCCGGCGGTTGTTCTCCGACCGCCCCCACTCGCCCCGGATCCATCCCTTCTTCGCCATGCGGTAGAGGGCCGGGTAGAGGGAGCCCTCCTCGACGCGCAGGGCGTCGTCGGTCGCGGACTCGATCCAGCTCGCGATCCCGTAGCCGTGCATGGGTCCCCACGAGAGCCGCTTGAGCACGAGCAGCTCGACGGTGCCCTGGAGCAGTCCGGCGTCCTTCGTGAACACACGCCACCCCTTGCTTACCTATGCAGATCTAGGGGAACGGCTCCAAGCTGGGCCGCGACCCCTCGATGCGCAAGGGGAAGGCGGCGGCAGGCACGCGCTCGCCGAACGGATCCAGGATCTCCGCCGGTCCAGCATCATGACCCTGCCAGAGTCCCTTGATCTTGACACGATGGGGCCTACTATATCTTTTTGATATAGCTATCCTCACGGAGATCCCCGCATGTCCGATTCGGTGGTCACCACCGCGCTCGACGCCGCCCTCTCGGCCCCGCTCCGCCCCGGATCGCTCGAGGCCGGCGCGGACGGCCCGGATCTTCATCCCCCTCTTCACCCGGAGCCGGACCGTTGAGTCGCAGTCGATACGCCCTGCTCGGCATCCTGACCCTCGGACCCAAGGCCGGCGCGGACATCAAGCGTTTCGTCGATGACAGCATCGGCCATTTCTGGGCGGAGAGTTACGGCAACCTGTATCCGCGGTTGCACGAGATGGAGGAGGCGGGGCTGGTGGAGCGTCGAACGGAAGCCCGGGATGACGGGCCGGACGCGTTCGTCTACAGCATCACGCCGGCGGGCCGCCGCGACTTCCTCGAGTGGATGAGCCGAGCCTGCCGCGAGCAGCGGGTCAGGGACGAGCTGCTGCTCCGGGTCTTCTTCGGTCGGGAGATTCCGCTGGAGCGGACCTCGGACCAGATCGAGCGGTTCGCGGAGAGGCAACGCGAGATCCTCGTCACGTTCGAGTCCGTGCGCCAGCGGATCGACACGGAGTACGCCGCCGATCCCAACCGGCCCTTCTGGCTCCTCACGCTCCGCCGTGGCCAGCTCGTCGCCGAGGCGCGGCTCCGTTGGGCCGAGGAGAGCCTCGCCGCCCTCTCCGATGAGATTCCCGGGGAGGTCACGGCACCCTCGTAGCATGGAGTCCGGACGTGGAAGACCTGGTGATGGAGCGGATCAGAGTCGGGGTCGCCTCGGGGATCGTCGCGGTGATCGTCTATTCCACCTTCTTCTTCGTCGACTATGCGCCCTGGGCGGCCGTGCTCGTCGCCTCCGTCTTCGGCATGGCGTTGGGGGCGGGCTGCATCGGACTCCGCGAGTTCCTGCACGTGCATCGTCCCACCTTCACGGCCGACCTCGGAGGCGTGTTCGGCGTGCTGGCGGGGCTGACCGTCATGCAGATGCTGGTCGTCCAGGTGGCCCTCCGCAATCCACCTGTGATCACGCCCGGGCTGACGGGCGATCCGGAGGCGTTCACCAGGGCCCTGGACCGGGTGCACTTCGGCCTGGACGTCACCTGGGACATGCTCATCGGGGCGGCGACCCTGCTGTTCGCTCTGGCCGCCGCGAGACATCCCCGGTTCGGGCTCCTCTACGCGGTGCCCGGGGTCCTGATCGCCGTGGCGATGGTCGCGGCCAACGTCTCCACGTTCCCCACGCCTCCCGCGGCCGCCGGATCGGTGGACCTGGGGCCGCTCGTGGGCCTCTGGTTCATGGCGTCGGCGATTCGAGCGGGCACGTCCCTGGCATGGGTGCGGCACTGCCGCGAGACGGCGTAGGAGGCCGATGATGACGAACGAGGAGCTGACCCGCCGCCTCCGGGCGGAGGGGATCGTGAAGCTGGAGCCCGCCGAGTGGCGGGAGGTCGCGGACGCCTGGGAGGAGGTGGCCCGGCATCCAACCCAGCTGGCCGGAGACATCGTCCTGGTCCGGGACCGCGAGGGGTTGGCGGCGCTGGAGGCGCCCTCGCCCCGGGAGCGCGTGATCCGGCGTCTGGAGGGCGAGGAGGAGGCCCGCCGGTTCGTCGAGGATCGCCTCGAGACCTACGAGCGCATGTGGGACGGCTGCGGCTGCAGGGTCGAGTACTACCGCTGACCCGCCACCTCCGCCCTCCTCGACCTCGAGAGATACGAACGAAGGCTTCGGCAGGTCACGTGGCGTCCGGACCGTCATGGCGCTCCCTCTCCGTAGAGGTAGTCGGCCGCCGCCCGGCTCATCCCCCGGAAGTCGTGCCCGACGCCCGGAACGATCTCGAGGCTCCAACCGAGCTCCACGCCCAGCCGCTCCGCGAGCGCTCGCCCGGTCTCGTAGAAGTACCGGCCTCGCGCGAGACGGTGCAGCCCCTGCCGATCCACCGTCGGAGAGCGAAGGAGCGTCCCTCCGGTCTCGGTGGCGTCGTCCTCCTCCCCCAGGAAGAGGACCAGGCGGAGGCTCAGCGAACGCCCCAGGTCCTTCGACGTGACCGGTGTGTCCCGCACGCCGAAGGGCAGGTCGGTCGTGGGGTCCGGCAGCGTGTAGAAGCCGGAGTTGCCGGCGAGGATCCGATCGGCGCGCGACCCCGGGTGGAAGAGGACCAGCCGGTGGAGGATCTGCCCTCCGGCCGAGTGTCCGAAGAGGTCGTAGCGCTCCCGCTCCGAGCCCAGGGCCCGGCCGACCCGCAGGAACAGCCGGTCGAAGTCACGGAAGATCCACTCCTCCGGGTTCGAGGCGACCCGGTATTCGAATCGCTCTTCGTCCAGATGGACCCGGTTCGACGCCTCCTCGTACAGGGTGCTCTCGGACAGGTTCATCCCGTGCATGAGCCCGCCCATGTGGTACGCGCCGAAGTCGTAGTCGGACTCCCGGTACAGGGGGGACAGCACGAGCACCCCGTGGCGCTCCGACGCCTCGATCCACGCATCCCGGTACTCGTCGGCGTCCCGGCCCGCCCCGGGGACGACGACGAGGATCGGCGAGCGGGGCGTGAAGGCCTCGGGCCGGTGATAGAACACCTGGATCAGCTTCTCCCGGTGGCCGGGGCCTCCTTCCACCAGGAGGTTGCCGGAGCCCGGGTGGATGTGGACCTCACCGACCCGCGACGAGTCGGGCCGCTCGATGAGCGCCATGCCGCAGATCGGGCAGGTGCCGTCCTCCTCGAAGAAGGTGTCCTCGTGAACGTGGCAGGGCGGGCACATGTACCGCGCGTCCGGATCCCCGGCCGCGGCCATCCTCGGCCCGTCGGCTTCCTGCGAGCGGCACGCGCCCAGGGCGATCATCGCGGTGACGATCAGGGAGACGGGGGCCGGGACGAAGACCGGCCTGGGCCTCGTTCGGCCGCCTGGTCGAGCGTCGGCCGTCGAGCGGTGCGGCTCCTCCGGGTCGTGTCGTCGGTGGAGGGCGTCGGGCATCTTCGTTTCCGTCGTGGGGTTCGAGGTGGGGTGGGTCGTGCGTGTCCTGTCCCGCGCCCGAGGTTGCCGAAGTCCCGTTGCTCACGCCAGCGCCGGGAGAAACGTGGCGAGGATCCCCAGGGCCGTGCGTACGGAGTTCCAGCGCGTCCAGCGGCTCAGGTAGTGACGCCACAGGGAGCGTGTCTCCGGGGTCCCTGGCGGCGACGCTTCGAGCCGCTCGTTCAGGGGGACGTTCACGGCCGCCGTCACCCCGAAG
>JASFUL010000346.1:0-6295 GCA_050050315.1 Gemmatimonadota bacterium | reverse complement strand
AGCCGGACCGGGGTCGCTCCCCCTCCCCGTGACGTAGGTCGGATAGGTCCCCGCGTTGTCGAAGAGGTTGAACTCGATGAGCTCGAGGCGCTGGTACTCGAGGTCCATGAGGGCGCCGTCGAGGCCCCGGCCGTCCCGCTCGAGGCGATGGATCAGCAGCGGGTCGAGCCAGGTGCCGGACAGCGAGTTGGCGTCTCCCGTGCCGTAGTACGTGGCCCAGTCCACCCACGGCCGGTCGCGGTTGTCCACCGAGCGCTCGCCGCCCCGGCAGCGGGCCGCCGGGATGCCCACCTTGCCCAGGAAGCGGTCGCCCCGGTCGCTGGCCACGTCCCGGAGGCCGCCCTCGACCAGCTGGTAGCACGCCTGGATCGAGGCTCCGTAGGTCACGCCCGCGGCGACGCCGAGGAGCACGACGCCCACCCCGAGCGCCGCCGCGACCTTGGAGAGCCCCTGGATCCGTACCCGCCCCTCGTGGGCGTCGGGGGCGGCCCACCAGAGCGCGTGGCCCCAGCTCAGCAGCCCCGCGCAGAAGACCACGCCGCCCACCACGGAGACGGCCCAGGGCACGGGGCCCACGGGCTCGGTCGGCAGGTTCATGCCCACCACCCCGAGGACCACCAGGACGCTCCCCAGGCGCGGTAGCACCCCCGCCCGGAAGCTGGCCACGGCGAACCAGACGAAGCCGAGCACGAGGAAGATCCGGGCCGCCAGGATGGGACCCAGCGCCAGTGGATGCGTGAACATCCCCCCGTCGGCGGCCACGAACGTGGGGGCCTCGGCGGCCACGGCGGGCCACAGGAAGGCGCTCGTCATCCCGGTGCCCACGAAGAGCGCGGTCCCGAGCCAGGCCAGCAGGAAACCGACGAGCCCCGACGCACCCATCTCGTCCTTCTGGCGGACGTAGACACCCACGAGACCGAGCAGAAGGAGGAGGGCTCCGATGAAATGGAAGCTGTGCGACATCAGCCACCGGGGCGTGGTCGCGACGGCTCCCGTGCGCTCCGCCCACGGGTGGAGAAGCATGTAGGCGGCCATCGAGAGACCGGCGAGCGCGACGAGCAGGCCGCTCCAGCGAAGCAGCTTCCTCTCGGACATAGACCCTCTCCAGGCTGGCCGGGAACCGGGTGGGGGGGAGGGACCGGTGACCGGAGATGGTGGGAACGCGGGCGGGAACTTCCTGGCAAGTATTGGAGGCGTCCGCCGGGCGACGCAAGGAGCGTCGCCCGGGAGCCGGGGCGTCGTCTCCAGGCCGGAAGCCCGTGGAGAGCGGGGCCGATGGCGGCGTCACCCGACGGCACTGTCGGCCGCGGACGGAAGGCCCGAACTTCGGGGCATGCGACGAGACACGGACCGCCAGACATCCCCCGGCCCACCCCCACGGTCGGTCTCCGCGGCCCTCGTTGCGGCCCTGCTCGCGACGGCGGGAGCCACCCTGCCGGCGGGCGCGCAGACCATCCTCAACGTCGAGCGGCTCCAGCCCCGCGACGTCGAGGGCTGGCACTGGGGCATCGAGGGGGCCCTCAGCGTCAGCGAGGGCAATACCGACCACGTCGACCTCCTGACCGGACTCGTGCTCGGACACCGCTGGCCCGGCGACTGGCTGCGGATGTTCGCCGGGCTGGACTACCGGTCGGAGCCTGACGAGGCGCTCGAGAACGACCGCTATCTGCACGTCCGGTACAACCACTGGCTCGCGGAGCGCTGGCAATCGTTCCACTTCGTCCAGGTCCAGAAGAGCCACAGCAACCTCCTCCAGCGCAGGCTCCTCTTCGGGAGCGGCCTCCGCCGTCGGCTCCTGGGGGGGACGACCACCCTGGACGTGGGCACCGGGGCCATGTACGAGATGGAGGACCTCGATCCCGACCGGCCGATCGGGTCGCACCCGGTCGAGAGCCGGGTCTGGCGCATGGCGAACCTGGTCGTGGTCACGCGACCGCTGTCGGAATCCATCCGGCTCGTCGCGCTCTCCTACGTCCAGCCGGATTTGAGCGCGTTCGACGACCTGCGGACGTTGGTCGACGTCACATTCCTGATCTCCGTGACCGAGCACGTCGACCTGACGATCCGGAACGAGTGGCGGCACGACAGCCGCCCCCCGCAAGGCAGGGTCCGGAACGACTACGTTCTCCGTACGGGGCTCACGCTGTCGTTCAGGTAGGCGGTCCGGCAGAGGACCCGTCGGGGGCGCCCGAGGCGGATCCGTCCTGGAACGGTCCGACCCGGAGCAGGAGCAGCGGCGCCCCACCGCCGACGGCGACGCTCAGCCGCAGACCCTCCCGGGGAAGCGCCGTGGGGAGCGGGAGGTAGAGACCGACCTCGACCACGCCCCTGACCCAGGTCTCGAGCAAGAAGCCCGCCTCCCCGACGTCCACCCGGACGCCGACGGCGGGCACGCGAGCCTCGGTCGAACGCACGGTGCAGCCACTCGCGTTCCGGGCGTGGAGTGAGAGGAGCAGCACCCCGGCGACCAGCACCAGCCTCGTCGTCCGCCTCGTCATCGTCCTCCCCACGTCCCCCGGTCACGTGGCCCCGGGGTGCTCACCGCGTTCCCCTCCACTCCACCCGTCTCTCAGGCAACGGGCGTGCCGGAACCGGACGCCGGCCGCAGATGGCCCTGGGATCCGCATTCTCCGCCGATCGCGGTCGGGGCGGTGCGGCCCGTGCGTCCCGGGATCGGGACACCCGGTCCCGTTTCCGGACGGTGGAGCCCCACCGGGACGAGGGCCGCCCGGGCGGGAACGACGCCGGCCGCCGGACGTCACACCCGGCGGCCGGTCGCGTCGAGGGTCCGCGCGCGAGGCGCGGGAAGGGTCAGGGCCCGATCGCCCGGACCGTCGCGACCCCCGGGATGGAGGAGTTCTCCGCCACCCACACGGTCCCGTCCTTCCCCACGGCGAGCCCCGCCGGGAGGTCCAGGCCGTCGGCCATGACGGCGCACGTGCCCGCGTCGACGTCACACGCCTTCACCGTCCCGCCGGCGGCCGGCTGGATCCCCGTCGGGGTCTCCGTCGCGAGCCAGCTCGCCGCGTCGAGCTCGGCGACGTAGAGCGTGCCGTCGGGACCGAACTCCAGGTCGACGATCGACGTCAGCCCGTCCAGCACCATCGTACACTCGGCGCTGGGGCACACCGTCCGGCGCGTTCCGGCTTCGATCCGCCACACCTTCGAGTTCCCCGGCGTGCCCGGGAAGCCCTTCAGCTCGCCGGCGTAGTAGGCCCCGTCGGGGCCCACCGCCACCGACGTGGCCACGGGCTGCGCAGGGATCACGCCCCCGTTGAAGGGGAGCGGCTGGGGCGGCAGCACCGCGACCCAGTCGACGTCACCGTCGCTCTCGACCATCAGAATCGCGTTGGCGGCGGCGTCGGCCACGAGGACCTGACCCCCACGGACGTGGGCGACGTTGAAGGGGTTGGACTCCGGTGGAAGCGGGTTCCACACCTGGTCGGGGTTGACCGCCTCCTCGAAGGCGAGGAGGTCCGCCACCATCCGTACGTTGCCGTGGGACACCCGGAAGAGCGACTGACTGCCGGGGGCGACGCCTTCCGGCGCCTCGCCCGTGACGGCGAACAGGTCACCACGGCCGACGTGGTCCACGCCGCTCACGCCCGGGAGCTCGGCGAGCAGGCTCGCCGCGCCCTTGCGCAGCTCCGTGAGGCCGGCGGACCCCTCGGCCGCCGTCAGGCTTCCGTCGGGCGCCGTGGAGAGACCGAACACCGGAGCGCTCAGGGTGAACTCGGCGTATGCGGCCGGGGCCGGCGGGCCACCTCGATTCGCCAGGGCATCGGGAGCGCGGTCCAGCGAGACGGGGCCCGTCGAGTCGGAGCAGGCGACGAGGGTGAGGGCCAGCGTGGATAGAAGGAGGAGCTTTCGCATCGGGCCTCCCGGGGGGATGGAAGAGGAGTACTGCAGGCTTCAAGTAAACAGGGACGACGTCCCGGAAGTCAAGGATCTCCCGTGCCCGCCGCACCGTTCCGTCAGACCCCGGTCCCCCGCAGGGCCGCGATGACACGCGGCACGTCCGGGGCCTCCCGGAGCCGGACCAGCAGGAGAGCCGAACGGAGGTGGATGCCCGGTCGGACGATGCGCTTCCCAATCCCGGCCACCACGCCGTCCAAGCTCTCGATGGCCGGTTCCTGGTCTTCCGGCTCCAGCTCCGCCAGCCGTTCCGCCCACTTCCACGCCAATCGGCGGCTCGCCCCCAGACCGAACGTCGCCGTCTCCTCGTCCGACCTGAGCCCGACCCGATCCACGATCCACATCCATGGAGAGACCCGCGCAATCCTGTCCTGCACCTCGTCGACGAGCTCGCCCAGCAGGGACGTGATCTCGTCGAAGTCCGCCCGCAGGGACGGGAGCGCGCGTCCCGGGGCGGTCCGGGCCGCGGCGATCCCGAGGTCGAGCCCGATGTGGGCGTTCATCCCGAGGAGGAGGTGCTGGAGGATCAGGGGTGACCACTGCTGCGCCGCATCGAACGCCAGCCGCCAGCTGCGCGTACACGGAGCGCCCCCTCGGTAGGCGTCCAGCGCGTCCAGGTAGCGCCGGGCGAACGTCACGTCGAGGCGCTCCATCCGTTCGCCGTCCTCGAACCGTCCGTCGCGGATGCCCGCGGCGACCGCCGCCGTGACCTCGTGGTAGAGCGCGGCGAAGTAGCCCAGCCGGCTCCCGCGTCGCTCGGCCAGGGCCACTTCGGCCTCGAGGCGCTCGAGGACGTCGTCGATGGTGGAGGGGGTCATGGCGTCTCTCGCCTCACTCCCGCACGAAGTCGAGGCCCTTCTCCCGCAGCCCCCGGATCGGGGGCTCCCAGTCGGCGTTGAAGGCCAGATCCGGAGCCCTGCGCCCCCAGACACCCGGGTGCGCCCGGCCGGGCTGGCCGGCCTCGGCCTTCAGATGAGCCACGACCAGCTTCCTCACGAGGTTCATCTCGGGGAGCATCCCGTGAAGCCCCGCCAGGCGCTTCACCAGCCTGTCCCCGAGCTCCCAGTAGCCGAAGTCGTCGTCACTGACCGCGATCACCTTGGCCAGGGGCACGAACGAGCATCGGGCGCCGAGGTAGGGCACCGTGCCGTCCCCGGTCTCCCAGATCTTCATCCGGAACCTGCCCTCCTCGTCCCTCGGCGGGACCGGATAGCCGTTCTTCCGGGCCGACGAGCCGAGATCGAACCACGGGTCCCCGCGGCGGTCCGTGATCGTCATGGAGACCCGGGTCTCCTCGCCGACGCCGACGATGCACAGCCAGTCCTCCTCGGTCAGCCCCGCAGCGTCCGGGCTCAGGCCCTCGATGAGCTCCCGGTGCGTCCGGGCCTCGTCCAGGATGGCCTGGAGGATCCCGAGCCCCCTCTCCTCCCGGCCCCTCCTGCTACGTGGCGGATCGACCCCGTGCAGCCGGATGTACTCGCCGATCGTCGCCACCACGCCCGGTTGCCAGGCTCCGGCGTCGAACAGGTCCGTGGAGACGTCGCCGTCGGCCTCGAAGGCGTCCTCGAAGCTGGGGATGAGGTGGTAGAGCGCCGGGGTGAGGCGGGCGATCTCCCGCTCCCGGGAGCCGGAACCGCCCCGCTCACCGAGCTCCGCCGTCCCGGTGGCCACCTTGATCACGGCCTCGAACGACCCGCGGAAGGGGCTGCCCAGGGTGGCCACCCTGCGCACTCGCGAGTCGCCCGTCGAGGCCAGATACCCCGCGATGACCAGGCCGCCCATGGAGTGGCCGACCAGGTCCACCACCGGGTTCTCCCCGTAGTCGGCCTTGTGGTAGTGCCGCATGATGGAGGTCCGCGCCACCACCTCGTCGATGAGCTCACCGAGCCGGGCCTGCGTCTTCTCCAGCGGCTGCCGCCAATCGTACGGGAAGCCGTACACCGGCACGGGCTCGTCGCCCTTCTCGGCCAGGTCGTGGCGTAGCTCCTGGATGAACTCCCGGTAGGGGATGGTGAAGACCACGTCGGGTCGGACCCGGGCCGGCTCCCGGGTCTCGAAGCGGAGGTCGTCCGGGTGGAGGCCGACCCGGTCGTACTCCTTCCCGAGAATGGCCCATACGGTCTCGGGGTCCAGGGGGTACTCGTCACGCAGCGTGGTCGCGGTGATGCCGGGCAGGACGATGACGGGAGGCTGCATCGGTTCCTCCGGGTGGGAATCGACGGATGGGACGAACCGCCCGAGAGGGGGGGCGGGCCCGGAGTGGATCGTCCGTGGCGGGCGCCGAAGAGTGCCCGCCCGACAGCATTACACCGACCCGCCTCGACGCGCCAGCATCGGGAGGCTGTCGGCATCCACCTCCGGGGCCGTCCGTGCCGGCTTG
>JASFUL010000345.1:0-6309 GCA_050050315.1 Gemmatimonadota bacterium | reverse complement strand
CCCGGGGACGGCCGACGGCCCCCGGGGAGGCCACCGCGGGCCCGAGGGCGCCGGAACCCTTCCCCCGAGGGTCGGTGTTTGTACGCCGACGTGACGCCCCCCCTCACCGCGGGTCGCGGCTGATCCCATGACCGAGCACGAATACGACCTGGTGGCCATCGGCGGCGGCACCGCCGGGCTGGTGTCCGCGGTGGGTGGGCGCTACATCGGCGCCCGGACGGCCATCCTCGAGCGCGAAGCCCTCGGCGGAGACTGCCTGTGGACGGGCTGCGTCCCCTCCAAGGCACTGGTCGCGTCGGCGCGCCTGGCCCACGCGATGCGCCACGCGGACCGGCTCGGGTTGCGATCGGTCGCTCCCCGACACGCCTTCGAAGAGGTGATGGAGCGGATGCGGGCGGCCCGCGGCACCGTGGCCCACCACGACGACCCCGAGCGGTTCCGCGACCTGGGCGTCGGCGTTCATTTCGGTCGAGCACGCTTTCTCGGGCCGGGGGTCGTGGAGGTCGAAGGCGTCGGGAGGATTCGGTCCCCCCGTTTCGTCGTGGCGACCGGGGCGCTTCCGGCCGTGCCCGCGATCCCCGGGCTCGACGAGGCGGGCTACCTCACCCACCGGACCGCCTTCGACGAGGACACGCTCGCCGACGACGTCGTGGTCCTGGGGGCCGGCCCCGTGGGTCTCGAGTTCGCCCAGGTCTACGCCCGGCTGGGGGCCCGGGTCACGGTGGTGGAGAAGGAGCGCGAGATCCTGCCGAGGGAGGACCCCGACGTCGCCGGGGCCCTACGCGAGATCCTCGAGGCGGAGGGTATCGCCTTCCTGCTCGGAGAGCGGGCGACCGGGGTCGAGCGAGTCGGCGAGACGCGGACCGTCGTGACCGAGGGAGGTCGGCGCGTCGAGGCGGGGAGCGTCTTCGTCGCGACGGGTCGGCGACCGGCCACGGGGGGGCTGGGGCTCGAGCGGGCCGGCGTGGAGACCGACGGGCCCGCCGTCCGGGTGGACGACACGCTGACCACCACGGGACGGGGGGTGTGGGCGGCCGGGGACGTCACGGGAGCGCTCCAGTTCACCCACGTCGCCGACTACATGGCCAAGAAGGTCGTCCGCAACGCCCTCCTGCCCTTCTCGTCGAAGGTTCGCTGGGACGTGGTTCCCAGGGTCACGTACACCGACCCCGAGGTGGCCCACGTCGGGATGCTCCAGGCCGAGGCGGAAGCCGGGGGGGCGTCCGTCCACCGGTACGCCCTCGCCGACCTCGACCGCGCGATCGTCGACGGCGCCACGGCGGGGTTCGTGAAGGTGTCGGCCGACCGGCGGGGACGCGTCCTGGGCGCCACCGTGCTCGCCCACGGCGCGGGGGAGCTGCTCATGCCCCTCGTGATGGCGATGGAGCACGGCCTCACCCTGGGCGACGTGGCGAACACGATCTTCCCGTACCCCACCATGTCCGAGGGCGTCCTGCGGGTGGCCCAGCAGTACCGCCGGGGCCAGCTCGGAGGGCTGGCGGGGCGGGTCCTCCGCAAGGTGGTGTCGTGGCTGGCGTGAGCGACGGCGGGGGAGGCCGGAAGGGCGGCGGGACGGCCTGGGCGAAGCTGGCGCTCCTGGTTGCGCTGGTGGCGGCCGGACTGCTGGCCGCGCGGCTCACCTCCCTGGGCGACTACCTGAGCCGGGAGGGGGTCGGCGCCACGATCGGGGCGCTCCGGGACGCGCCTGCGGCGCCGCTAGTCTTCGTCGGCGTCTACGCCGCCGCGACGGCCATCGCGATCCCGGGGACCATCCTGACGCTGGCCGGGGGCGCCCTCTTCGGCGTCCTCCAGGGAACGATCTACAACTCGATCGCCGCCAACCTCGGGGCCAACGCCGCGTTCCTGATCGCCCGCTTCCTGGGGCGCGACGCGGTGGAGGGGGTGACCGGCGACCGCCTCGCGAGGCTGGACCGGGCCACCCGCGATCATGGCTTCCGCGGGCTGCTCACCCTGCGACTCGTCCCGCTCGTCCCCTTCAACGCGCTCAACTTCGGGTCGGGCCTCACGGCCATCTCCTGGAGCTCGTACGCGCTGGCCACCGTGATCGGAATCCTCCCCGGGACGATCGTGTACACGATGTTCGCCGACGCCCTCCTGGCCGGCTCGCGGGAGGCCTCGCGGGAGGCCTTCGTGCGGGTCGCCGTGTCCGGCGTCCTCCTCGTCCTCCTCAGCTTCCTCCCGACCCTCCTGAAGAAGATGAACGTCAAGCTGCCCGGCGCGGCCCTCCTCGCCCTGGCCGTCCTCGTTCCCGGGGGCGCCGTCGGCCGGGAAGCCCCTCGCCAGGGGGCGCCTCCGGACCCCCGGGACTTCACCACCGTCCTCGAGGGGGTGGTCGAGGGTGATCGGGTCGACTACGAACGGCTCCAGAGGCAGCGGGAGGGCCTGGACGCGTACCTGGAGCGCCTCGCGGCGGTGGACCCCGCCGTCCTCGCGACGGCCCCCGCCGAGGCCCGCCTGGCCTTCTGGATCAACGCCTACAACGCCTGCATGATGCGTCTCGTGTCCGACCACTATCCCATCGAGAAGGCCTCCGGACTCCTGGACCGGCTCAAGAACACGGTGGCGGGGCGACCGGTGAACTCGGTCTGGCAGATCGACGACGTGTTCGGCCGCGAACACTGCGAGGTGGCCGGCGAGCCCCGCTCCCAGGACGAGATCGAGCACGAGATCATCCGGCCGATGGGCGACCCCCGGATCCACTTCGCCATCAACTGCGCGGCGGTCAGCTGTCCCTCCCTCGCCCGGGAGGCGTACACGGCCGAGGCCCTCGACCGCCAGCTCGATCGCCAGGTCCGTCGCTTCGTGGACGACCCCCGGCACCTGACGGTCGAACGTACCGACGACGGACCCGTGCTGCGCCTGAACGAGGTCCTCGACTGGTTCGGCGAGGACTTCGGCGGGGTGGATGGCGTGGTCTCCTTCCTCGCGCCGTACCTGGAGGGCGACGAGCGGGCGGCCGTCGCCGATCCCTCGCTGCAGGTGCGCTTCTTCGACTACGACTGGACGCTGAACGACATCGAGAGGGGACGACACCGGACGCCGTCCCGACCGTGAGCGGCCGCCCTCGCCTGGCGGTGGTCGTCCCCGCCCTCGACGAGGCGGAGAGGCTGCCGCTCCTGCTCTCGGACCTCCGCCGCCTGGACGACGTCGGCCTGCCCCCCCGGGTGCTCGTGGTCGACGGCGGCTCCAGGGATGACACGGTGACCCTGGCCCGCGAGGGTGGAGCGGACGTCCTCGACGCTCCCCGCGGCCGGGCGTCCCAGATCCGGGCGGGCGTGGAGGCCACCGACGCCGACTGGATCCTCCTCCTCCACGCCGACTCCCGCTTTCCCTCCGAGGCCGCGCGCGCGCTCGCCGTCTGGCTTGACCGAGCGTCCCCCCGGGAGGCCGCCCACTTCGGATTCGCCCTCGACGGGCCCGGCTGGTTCTGCCGCCTCATCGAGCTCGGCCAGCGGATACGGGAGCGCGTGGCGGGGCTGGTCTACGGAGACCAGGGGCTCGTCCTCTCCCGGAGCGCCTGGGAGGCCGTGGGCGGCGTGCCCGACGTTCCGATCATGGAAGACGTCGCCCTGGTCGACCGGCTCCGTCGGCACGGAGCGGTGCGGCGGCTCCCCGCCAGGCTCCCCACGAGCCCCCGTCGCTACGGGGAGGAGGGGCGCTGGACCGGGTGGCTCCGAAACGCGGCGCTGGTGACCCTGTACCGCGTCGGCGTGCGGCCGCGGGTCCTGGCCCGCTTCTACCCTCCGCGCGGCGAGGGCCGCGTCGGCCGTTCGTCCCCGACCACGGGCCGGCCCACGGTGCTCCTGTTCGCCAAGGCTCCGCGACCCGGTCGGGTGAAGACCCGTCTCGCCGCCGACACCGGCGCCGCGGCAGCGGCCCGCCTCTACCGCGTCATGGGACGCGAAGTCGCCGACGCGCTCCGGTCCGGCCCCTGGCGGCTGGTCGTAGCCTACACGCCCGCCGGCGCTCTCGACGAGGTGCGCGCGTGGCTCGGTCCGGAGCTGGGCTACCTGGCCCAACGGGGCTCGGATCTGGGAGAGCGGATGGAGGACGCCCTCGCCCGGGCCCTCGCCCGGGCCCCCCGGGCGTGTCTGGTCGGCACCGACGCGCCCGCCCTGGACGGGAAGCGCGTGCGCGAAGCCCTGCAGGCCCTGGACGACCACGACCTGGTCCTGGGCCCGGCCGAGGACGGCGGATACTACCTGCTGGCGACCTCCTCACCCGTACCCGAGCTGTTCCGGCGCATCCCCTGGAGCACGGGACGGGTGCTCGCCGTGACCCTCGAACGCGCCAGGGCCCTCGGTCTCCGGACCCATCTGCTGCCCGCGCTCAGGGACGTCGATACGCTCGCGGACGTCCCCCCGCGGCTGCGCCGGGTGCTGTCCGACGGCTGACGGCCGGCAGGACTCCGACATTCGCGTTCCGCCGGAGGGCGGGCCCGGCGGCGACGGGCAACTTGCCGGCCCGGCGGCGTTCGGCTTAGATGTTGATCAGGTGACTGAACCAGATGTTTCTCCGCTCCCATGGCCCGAGCGCCCGCATGCCTTCCATGCGTCGACAGCGTCTGCGATACGATGGGCTGCAGTACGATGTCCGTCCCGACGGTCGCTGCCGGATCGAGGTCAAGCTCGAGTGGCGGGGGCGGACGTTCAGCGCGGTGGCGGAGGGACTCCAACCCCTCCACGGGTCCCTTCGGACGGCAGCCGAAGCGACGCTGGAGGCCGCCGCGGCGGCGACCGGCGGCCGGTTGGAGCTCAGCCTCCGGGGGATCAAGCCGCTCCGCGCGTTCGACGTGACCCTCATCGTCGTCGCGGTCGCCGCCCACGAAGGAGAACGGCGGTACAAGCTGCTCGGGACGAAGGCGGTGGAGGGCGAGGAGCCCGTGGAGGCCGCGTGCAGGGCCGTGCTGGACGCCCTCAACCGGGTCCTGGAGCTCTATGTCGCCCGGCCACCCGAGGACGACGGCGTCGACGAGGGCTGAGCGCGCTCACCTCCCCGAAACGACGAGAGCCCGCCCCGGCTCTCGCCGGAACGGGCTCTCGATCGGGGGACGGATCCCGGTGCTACACGGTCAGCCGCGCGTCCTGCGCAGGTCCGTCTCGTACGGCTGCCAGACGCCGGGCCGCACCGGCACGTAGATCATCTCGTACGGCTCCTCCGCGCTGCGCATGGCGAAGAGCGGAACGCCCATGTGCTCGCCCACCTGGACGATGTTCGGGCACTCCAGCCGGACTTCGCCGCCCGACTTCAGGTACTCGCGCTCGGAGAAGGTGATCGGCTCGTCCATCTCGAACCAGTCCGCGCCCGCGGCGTAGTCGCCCTCGAACGCGATTCCGGACGACCGGAGCGTGCGGATGGAGACCCGGTCGTCACCCACGAGCGTGTCGCCCTGGGCGGTGACCAGTACCTGGACCGTCTCGCCGGTGGCCAGGCAGATGTCCGTCGGCGTCCCGGTGGGCAGCGGCGGCGCGACCTCGCGCTCGACGACCACGGTGTCCGGCGGAGGCGCCGGCAGCATGACGGTGTCCGGGCCCTCGCGCATCATCAGGCCGGGCTTGCACAGGAAGCTGTCGCCGCTCGGGCAGAGGGCGACCGACCCCAGGATCCCGATCTTCGGGCTACGGTACATGCCCGAGTCTTCGAGGTAGTTGGAGCCGAGGTAGTGACCGCCGACGCGGAAGCCGCCGAAGTCGAGCTGGGCGCCCAGGTTGACGTCGAAGCCGTTCCACTCGCCCATGACGTTCAGGAGCGTGCTCTCGGAGAGCATCATGTGGAGAGCGGCGCCGGCGAACACGCCGTCGGAGTCCGCGGCACGGTAGAAGTTCTGGTTCTCACCCTCCGTGAACATCCCCGTCCCGTAGCCGAGCGAGAAGGTGAAGTCGTGCTCGGGCAGGAAGGAGGTGTCGAGGCCCCGGAGGAAGGCCGACACGACTCCGTAGAGGCTCATTTCGGTGTCGAGTCCCCCGTCGTCGAGGAAGCCGCCCTCGTCGTCGGGGAGGTCCGCACGGAACCGCTGGTCCGGAAAACCGAGGCGGGGAGGCATGTACTCGACGTTGTCGTCGAACTCGGGAGCAGTGACGTAGCGTCCACCCACGGCCAGCCCGATGCCCTGCGTCTCAGGGCGGAGGATGGCGATCCGGCCGAAGGCACCCCAGACGTTCCCACCCAGATTGGAGTCGTTCAGCGACTGCACGGTCGCGCCCACCTCGACCCTGTCGAACAGCCCGAGGTACACGGAGCCGTCGCCGTAGAACTTGTTGATGTTGTCCTGGTCGGTCACGGGACGGA
>JASFUL010000344.1:0-6320 GCA_050050315.1 Gemmatimonadota bacterium | reverse complement strand
GCCACGTGCTGTCCGGCGGACGCGAGGCTCTCCGTGGGGCGGGGGCGGATGCCGCCCGGGGCCGTGTGCTCCAGGAGGAGACGACCCGGCTCGGACGCCACGATGACGGACGGCTCTGGTGACGGGAGGCAGCCGGGGGATCGGGCTCGAGCTGGTTCGGATCCTGGTGGCGCGGACCCCGGACAGCAGGAGCCGTTGATTCCGGAAGCCGGGCGCTACCATATTTCCTCCAGAAAGGAGGAACCATGGCGACACTGAACATCAAGAACTTCCCCGGCCCCCTCTACAGGAAGCTGAAGGAACGAGCTCGCCGGCAGCGCCGATCGATGGCGCAGGAGGTCACACACCTCCTGGAGAAGGCCCTCGAGGAGCCCGAGCCCCTCTCCATCCTCGAGCTGGAGGGTCTCGGCGAGGATCTCTGGCATGACGAGGACGCCGCGGCACACGTCGCCCGGGAGCGGGACTCCTGGGACGAGTGATCGAGGCCCTCCCGGAGGGTCCGGTGGCCATCGACACTGCCATCGTGATCTACTTCGCCGAGCGGAACGAGCAGTACATCGAAGCCGTCCGTGCTCTCTTCGCAGCCGCGGATCGGGGAGAGGCACGTCTGGTCACTTCTGCGATCACCCTCCTCGAGGTGCTGGTCGTCCCATACCGGGCAGGCGACGCCGCGCTCGCAGCTCGCTACGAGAAGCTCCTGAGTCGGAGCCGCGGGCTGTCGTTGGTCGATCTCGGTCGTCCGATCCTGCGGGCTGCGGCCCAGCTCCGCGCCGTCCACGGGGTCGGTACGCCCGACGCCATCCAGCTCGCCGTCGGCCTGGCGGCACGGTGCGGTTGCTTCCTCACCAATGACCGGCGCCTCCCCCAGCTCCCGAACCTCCCGGTCGTTCAGCTGGCGGATCTGGTCTGACGCGCTCGCCGGTTCGGCGTCGGCGATAGCGCCCCGTGTCCAGCTCGATCAGGTATGGGGGAAGTCGAGACTCCTCCCAGGAGGTGTGTCTCTGGAATGAGGGGCTCGCGGAGGAGGCGGCGAAGCCGGGGTATGCGGCGCGGGGGGCGGAGGAGCGGCCGACCGGGGTGGAGACGCTGCCGGGGGAGCGGACGGTGGAGGCTTCGTGAGACCGTCGCACCCCCGCCCGTCCCGACTCGGTGGCGATCACGCCCGCAGGGGCCGGCCCCGGGCCCGGGTCCGGCCCCTCGCTCCGAGCCCTCACTGCAGGCGGCCAGCGCAGCCGCGAGCATCAGGGTCGCCGGGAGAGGGTCTGTCGCCACGGGGGTGACGAGGACGGGCCGGCTCGTCACGGAGGTCCCGCCCAGGGTGACGGAGACGGCGACGGCCCCCACGCCCGTCTCCGTCTCGGCGCCCCAGGTGAGGCGCGGCGCCGGCGCGTCCCCGTGGTCTACCCGAGCGGAGGTCCTACCTCGATGGCATGCGGTGGATCACGCCCCCCTTCATCACGAACCCCACCCGCCAACTCGACGGTGGCCGCGCTGATGCCGTCCACCGTCCTGGCTCGGCAGAGCAGATGGCTTCGGTGGAGGAGCCGCAGGAGGAGGCGGTCACGGTGCTCCGGGACGCGCTGGAAGACGAGAGCGAACTCGTGCGGGAGCACGCGGGGTGGGCGTTGGACCCTGTAGACCGACGACGCGTCGTCAGTCCGGATCGAATCTGCGGGCCTCTGCGAGCAGGTCAACGACCCCCCGGCGGGCACTCCACTCGTCCAGGGCCGCAGGCTCCACCAGCGAAGCGCTGACCCGCAACATCATCGCCACGTCTCTCATGTGACGCCCAGATCCGGACGCTCGGAAGTACTCGAGCTTCCGAACCACCACGTACTCCATGGGCGCGAGACAGATGGCCAGCCCTTCGACCTCGATCCGGAGCCGGTGGCTCAGCGCCCAGGCGTGGAAGGGATCATCCCCCGCGAGATAGACGTCGGCACGAAGGGCCGTGCCGCGGTGGATGACGTTGAAGTGGCCTCCGGCGCTACGCCGCAATTCCTCGAGGAGGGCCTCTTCCGGCGGGACGTAGTAGTCACCTCCGGCGAACGCTGTAGTGAACGCATCGAGGGAGTCCCGGTACAGCTTCACCACGAGGTCCACGTCGCGGGTGAAGCGGGGGTCGCCGTAGACCACGGAGGCCACTCCGCCGGTGACCATGTAGGTCACCCCTGCACGTTCGAGGGGAGCGATGAACAGCCCGACGAGGTCAGGATCGGTCACCGGCCACCGCTTCTCTGGCTCGTGCCCGGATCTCGTCCTCCGCGAGCTCGGGATGGACGGCACGCACTCCGGCCTCCTTGAGGGCGTAGGCCTGGCGGATCAGGCTCCGCATCACCGCGAGCTTCTGCTCGGGGGTCATGCTCCGGAGGATCTCGATGTCGCGTTCGTCACGAGCCATGACGGAAATCTCCCCGCAGGCGTCCGGACGAGCAAGCGGGGAGGTCGGTCGGCGGATGCTGTCGGGTCGTGCCCGAGGTCATACGCGCAGGGCGACGAACGTCGAGGTAGCCCGTCGACGGGTCATCGACCCTCCATCAGGGCCCTGAGCTCCTGGAACCAGTTCAGCACGACGATGGCCCGTGTCTCCGGTGGGTCCTCGGCTTCGTTATTCTCGCCGCCCGCGACGGGCCGGTGCACGACCACGCCGGATCCGTCCGGGAGGATCTGGGGGCTGCTCATCCGCCGATCCTGGACCAGAACCACGCGGGTGCTGTCGAGGGCGAAGCTCGGCTGGAGGCGGACGTGGGCGGCGCAGAGGGTGTCGGTCTGCGAGCCGCGAACCCCGTATCGCCCCCTTCCACCGGCACGATTCAGAGGGCGTCCTCACTCGCCCCATCGACGGGTCCGCTCGAGCAGGGAGTCCGCGGCGAGTCCTCGACGAACAGGCGGGACCCCTCCGGCAGCTCCACACGGGTCGTCGGGGAATCGTCCTCGGGGTCCTCCAGGAGCAGTCCGACGCCGGATTCGGCACGTCGCGAAAGGGCGACCCGGTCGCCGTCGAGGTCGGTCCACGCCCCGGTCAGGGAGAGATCCGGAGGTCGGTCCGCGTGGAATTCGCCGCGGACCGGCGGGGATCGCGAGGGAATCGTATTCCGGGCCCTCTCGCATGACGGCCAGTCCTGAGTGAGGTCCCGCTCGATCCCCTCCATGACGCCGACGGCCCGGTCCCTCTGTTCCAGCCGTTCATGCCAGTCGTCGGCCAGGAAGGAGAGCGTCACCCCGAGGAAGATCGCGACGAACTCCACCACCCCTCGCTTCAACGATCCGCGGAGCTCCCGGTTCATCGATCTCGCGCCCGGTCTGGACCCAGCAGCGCCTTCCAGTCCTCGACCATCATGAGACGCTGGTTCCCCACGAGCCCCTCACTCTCGATCATCAGGAAGTCGCCATCCGGAAAGACGGCGAACTCCGGTTGGAGGCTCTCGACGGGAAAGAGCGCCCGTCCTTCGGCGGGGTCGAAGCCGGGCCCGGACGTGACCGGAACCGCCACGAGGCTGTCCACCGTGGTGAAGTAGTACTGCCGCTGGCTCAGGTACGTCCTGTAGAAGAGCTCCCGGCCGTCCCGGGACCATCGTGCAACCAGTCCTCCACGGCGGGAGATCTGCCAGCGCTCCGCCCGGGAAGGGTCGACGGGCCGCACGTACACCTCGGCGCGGCCGCTCTCGTCCGACGTGTAGGCCAGCCAGCGACCGTCCGGCGAGGGTGCGGGTTCCGCCTGCCGACCCGGTCCTGCCACCACGGGGCGAGACGCCGAGTCCGGGTCGTCCAGGTCCCGCGCCAGGATGTCGCCCCCGAGCTCGTAGAAGAGGGTTCGGCCGTCCGGCGAGAGCGCCAGGTCGGTCGGACGCTCTCCGGTGCCGGCCAGTCGCTCGGGCTCCGCCGCCGTGCCCGGCGTGGCGACCCGGATGTCCGCGCCCATGGTGAAGAGCAGGGAGCCGTCGGGCCGGAACACCGGCTCGGTGGCCTCCTCCGCCGCGGTGACCTGCCACCGGGCCCCGGTCTCCAGGTCGCGCACGACGATCATGCTGCGCAGGGTGCGGCTCGAGCCCTGCGGCTGGTCGATCTCGACGGCCACGAGGCTCCCGTCCTCCGAGACGACCAGGTTTCGCACGATCCCCTCGCCCCACGACGAGTCCGCCTGGACGACCTCTCCGTCGCGCCGCAGTCGCACCACCGCGGGGCTGCGCATCGGGCGGGGCGAGCCGAAGACCATGCGGCCGTCGCCCGAGACCGAGGCGTAGCCTGGAAAGCCTCGGAATCCGTCGACGGAGACGCCCAGCGGCACCGCCGCGCCGGTGACCTTCCGGTCGGCCGGGTCGAAGGGCACCCCGACGTACTCCCCGTCGGCGCGGAGGACGAGGAGGTGGTCAGGCGGCGCCCACGTGGCCTGCACGCCCGGCATGAGGATCGAATGGGCGCCCCCGTCCGGGCCGACCACCGCGATCCGGCGGGCCGCCAGATCCTCGGCGTCCTGGCCGACGACGGTGAACACCACGCCGTCTCCGGGGGGCAGGGCGCTGGGCACGACGTGGCGCGTCTCGCCCGCGGCGGAGTCGACCCGGGTCAGGGGCTCCGGGTCCCCGCCCCCGTCCACCGGGAAGCGCGCGAGGCCCGAAGGGCGCGCAAACACGACGTGCTCGTCGTCGGTCCAGGTCAGGCGATCCCAGGTGAGGCCCGTCTCGGCGACGAGCGACGGCGTGCCGCCCTCGACCGGCATCACCACGATCCGCCAGTCCTGCTGGAAGGCGATCCGTCGGCCGTCGGGGGAGACTGCGGGCATGTACCCCGATTCCCCTCCGGGAAGGGGCGTCGGCTCGGGCGAAGTGGCGCGTCGGACCCAGAGGGACAGGCCGCTCTCGCTGCCGGCACCGTAGACCACGAACGACCCGTCCGGGGCCACGGACGCGAAGCTGCTGAGAGGCGCGTACCCTGGGAGCGCGATCTCGGTGGCCCACGCCGCATCCCCTGCCACCGTACCCGCCCCCGGTCCGTTCCACCCCCACAGAGCCAGCCCCACGGCGAAGGCCAGGGCTCCGAGGAGGGGCCAGAAGGCGCGCTGGCGGAAGCGGGCCCCGGTGGGCACGTCGGCAGAGCCCGCCCCGTGGGCTCTCCGGAAGGTCGGATTCGCCAGGGCATCCGCGAACGCCGCCGCGTTGCCGAAGCGGTCGGCCGGGAGCTTCTCGAGGGCCTTCGCCACCGCGTGGACCACGTTGGGTGGGACGGAGCGGCGGATCTCGTCGAGGGGTCGCGCCTCCTCGGTCAGGATGCGCATGATCACCGCGTGGGCGTTCGGGCCCGTGTGGGGCGGCTCCCCGGCCAGCATCTCGAAGAGCACGGCGCCGAGCGAGTAGACGTCGGAGCGGCCCGTCACGTCGCCCTCGGCCGAGGCCTGCTCGGGGCTCATGTAGTGGGGCGTGCCCACGCTCATGCCCGTCTCGGTCAGGCGTCCGCCACCGGCGGCGCTGATGGCGAGCGCGATGCCGAAGTCCGCCACCACGGGCTGACCGGCGTGGATCAGGATGTTGGCCGGTTTGATGTCGCGGTGGATGACGCCCCGCTGGTGGGCGTAGTGGAGGGCGTTCCCGACGGCGACCCCCACCTTCACCGCCTCGTCGACCGACAGCTGCCGCTCCCGATCGAGCCGCTCCCTGAGAGACTCCCCCTCCACGTACGGCATGACGTAGTAGAGGAAGCCGTCAGCCTCGCCTGAGTCGAAGAGGGGCAGGATGTGGGGATGCTGCAGGGCGGCCGTGGTCTCGATCTCGGCCAGGAAGCGCTCGGCACCCACCACGGCGGAGAGCTCCGACTTCAGCACCTTGATGGCGACCTTGCGGTTGTGCTTCAGGTCGTCGGCAAGGTAGACCGTGGCCATGCCGCCTTCGCCGAGCTCGCGCTCGATGCGGTAGCGGTCGGACAGGGCCTCGTTCAGACGGGTGACGGGACCGGACATGCGGAGAGAATGGGAGAGGGCCCCCCGTTCGTGCCAGCGATCCGGACCGTTCGCGCTCCGGAGATCGGCGCCAATCGAGCGATGTGTCAACATCTGTCGAAGCGGCCCGGCCCTTACCGCTGATACTGCCCGCTCTCCAACGGAATCTCGTAACGGCTGAGTGACCAGACCTCCCAGGAGGTGTGTCCCTTCAACCGTAGGTTCGCCGGGTGGCGGACGAGCCGGGGTACGCGGCGCGGGGGGAGGGGGAGTTGCCGACGGGGTGGAGCGGCTGGCCGGGGAGCGGGCGGCGACGCGAGCGGCATTTCCGCGGACACGCGCGGAGGCGTTTCAGCTGACCATATGAAAGCGAGCGCTACGGTGGGTG